>CAMCVY010000082.1 GCA_945881995.1 Bifidobacterium breve
TCACCAAATCCAGCAGCCGAGATCAACCACCCGCTCGCCACACTCGCCGAGGTGACCGGCGAAATCCATGAGCGAACAACCCCTGGCGTACCCAGGGCATGAATCCACCCGAAGCCCAAGCCAGCAATCGCGTTGGTGAATAGGAACACGCCAACAGTGATCACGACGGAGATAGCCCAACAACGAATGCGAACGCCCAGGGCCGAATCCTTACCGGCCCAAATCAAGCCGATGAAGCCCAAACCAACAAGCGCAGGAATCTTGATCGTGCCAGCCATGGCGATCAACACGATCCCTAGGTACGGACGGTTATTTAGACCCATGGCCAATCCGGCCAGCAGCAAACCAATCATGAGGGCGTCGTTATGGGAGCCGGAGACAAAGTGCATAAAGACCAGCGGGTTGAGCAAGCCCACCCAGACAGCGGTCGTGCCATTCACACCACAACGTTGGGCCACAACGGGCAAGTAACGGGCGATCAGCCACACACCCACGAGCGCGGTGGCGCGCAGCAACAGTGACGCGAGATAGATGTGGTCGCCGGTGATGATGACGCAGATTTTCGCGATCAGGAGGAACAGGGGACCGTACGGCGCTGGGGTGTCGAGCCACCATGGACTGACGGCTTCAAGGAATGGGCCAGGCACTGAAGAGGCGGCCATGGTGTACGGGTCAAGTCCTAGTCGCAACAAGTTTCCCTGTGCGACATAGCTATAGACGTCTTGGCTAAACAGTGGCGGCACGAGCAACAAAGGAGCGGCCCACACCATAAACATTTTGTTCAACCGCTTAGTGCCAGTGATCCGACCTGCGCGCACATCGCCACCGATAAGTAGCCAAGCGCGTAGCAACAAGATCGCACCGATGGCGACGGCAATTTTGGAAAAGATCGCACCGGCTGTTGTGGTGCGCAGGACTTCAATGACCGGCCACGTGGACAGAGCTGCTCGTTGTGGCAGGTAGCCCACACCCAGTGCGCCAATAGCCATGATCGACGTGCCAGCAAGACCAATCAGCCCATGCTGGGAAGCAAGGACTGAAGACGGTGAGGTCGCGCGCGTTGACGCAGGCGCACTGGAACTATTTGGCATTGCCCTAAGGGTACCGGCTCGGTCTAGGGCCCATGGGGAATGACTAGGAATTACATCCAGGCGCGGGATTTGTAGGCAGGATCGGGCCCGGTAATGCGCTCAGCAGCCAATCGGCCCGAAATCAAGACCATCGGCACACCCACGCCGGGCTGAGTACCCGAACCGGCGAACACCACGTTGTCGCCCCAGACGTTATGGGGCCTAAAGGGGCCGGTTTGGAAGAACGAGTGGGCGGCGGCAAAGGGGGTGCCGCGTTCCATGCCGCGCTCTTGCCAATCCAATGGGTTGGTGATGTGTTCAAGTTCAATCGAGTCACCAAATCCCACGTACCCGCGCTCTTCCAGAGTCTTGACGATCTCGTCGCGGTAGGGCCCGCTTTGCTTGGTCCAGTCAATGTCAGCATCAAGGTTGGGTGTGGGGAACAAGACGTAATAGATGTGCTTGCCATCGGGAGCCAAACCGGGATCGGTGCGCGAAGGATTAGTGACCAAGATCGATGGGTCACTCATCAACTTCTTGTCATCGATGAGGTCCTTAAAAACGCCATCCCAGGATTTGCCGAAGTGAATGTTGTGGTGCGCGATCTGTGAATACTCCTGGGTCGAACCAGTCAAGAGCAGGTAGCACGAGGGCGAATAGTTCAAGCGCTTGACGTCCCATGGCTCAAAACCGAGAAGGTCGCGGTAGGCCACTGGCAAATCGGGGTTCAAGATCACCGCATCGCAGGCAATGCGATCGCCGTCGGCTGTTTGCACCGCAACAGCGCGCTTTCCTTGGATTTCAATCTTGCTGACTTCGGTGGAGTAGCGAAATTCGACACCGTGTTTGGCGGCGGCACCGGCCAGGGCGCGTGGAACGGCATGCATTCCGCCCTTGGGCATGAAAACACCAGCAACGCTGTCCATGTAGGCGATGACGGCATAGATCGCGAGCGCATCTTGTGGTGCCAACCCGGCATACATCGATTGAAACGAGAAGATGCGCTGGGTGCGTGGATCCTTGAGGTACTGCTCGACCTTGGGGGAGAGCTTGCGGAAGCCACCGATGCCGACCAAGCGCGCAAGGTTAGGTGTGACTAGGTCAAAGGGTGAGCCAATGTTGCGGTCGATGAAGTCACGCATCTCGTACTTGTAGAGGTCAGTGACAAAGTCGACGTAGCGCAAGTAGCCGGCTGCTTCATTCGCGCCGATGACACTTTCAATTTCTTGGGCCATGAGTGCTGGGTCCGCGTGCACGTCAAGTTGCGAACCATCGGCGTAGAACGAGCGGTACAGCGGCTCAATGGGAAGGAGCTCTAGCCAGTCATCCATCGATTCGCCCACGCAGTCAAGGGCGTCAGCGATCAGGTCAGGCATCGTCAACACGGTTGGTCCGGTGTCAAAGCTGTAACCGGAATCTTGGAGCAGTCCGTTGCGACCACCCGGGACGGCTTCGCGTTCAATCACGGTGACCTTGCGGCCCGCTCCAGCCAATCGCAGGGCGGCTGACAATCCGCCCAGTCCTGCTCCAACGATGACTACGTGGTCGCTCGCTCCTGTGGTTGTGCGCATGGCTTAACCCTAGAGCGCGGGTGAGTATTCAGCGATCGGGGCGCACTTCCGGTTGGGTGCACGAAGCGTGTCACCTGCCGTGTCTATTCTAAAATTTTGCGTGTGTGACATTTATCAATCTGCATGAGGGGGATTTATGGGAAGTCTTGATAGGCAAGGGCGTGTTTCACCCCTACCTGGCCTGTTCACCTGGAACACAGAGTGGGCGGCACCTAAATCCAAGGCGTGGCATTGGGCGTGTGCTGAGCTTCAAACGACGTGCACTGTCGGTGTGCTTACAGAAGTTCGACTTGATGCGCTTTCCAAATGGGGCGGTTACATCGCCGCTGGGGGAGAGAACTGGGGTTACTCAAATCAGCACCCTTTGCGCAGAAAGGTGAGCCTCTTCAGCCATTCCGAAATTCGTGACATTGATGAAATTGGCTCATCGCGCCTTCCCCCAGGAAGGTTTGTTGCGGGCACAACCAAAATCGGAGACTTAGACGTTCGACTCATCGGAGTCTGTGTGCCGTGGGCAGATGCTCATGTGAGTACGGGACGGGCGAGTGCCACGCGGTGGAGCGAACACCTGCAGTTTTTGCAGGGATTAGCGGATGCAATTGCTGGAAACCGTCGCCATGGTCTCCCTCTCGTTCTCGCAGGGGACTTCAATCAGACGATTCGAGAGCCTCGGGCAAAGAACCTCGATGTAGTAGTTGCGTTGGATCAGGTCCTAGCTCCTTTTGAGCTCGTGACCAAGAATGTGACTGGTCCCCGGTTGCTGGATCACATTGCTGTGGACAAAGAATTAGTTGATCAGCCGGTCACGTGCACACGTTTCGTCGCTGAAATTGAAGGAAAGCGGCTCTCAGATCACGATGCTGTTGTGTGCTAAACGGCGCGCGCGGTGGCGGCGGTAATCAAGTCGGAGAGCACGTCGCGAGCCGGGTTGGTGACATCAAGAATCGCTGCTTGAGCGTTGGCCGTGAGTTCGCTGATCCGCGCTTCGACAGCATCGAGTGCACCGGTCTCGGTCAAGATCTCGCGCAACAGCGCGACGCCGTCAGCATCGAGATGCGGATCGCCTAGGTGGCGACGAATCTTGCTGGCTTGTGACGGTGATGCTGTTTCAAGGGCCTTGGCGATTAGGACGGTTCGCTTGCCTTCGCGCAAGTCATCGCCAGCGGGCTTTCCTGTTTCGGATGGGTCACCAAACACGCCGAGTACGTCATCGCGCAATTGGAACGCTTCACCCAAGGGCAAGCCGTAGTTAGTGAAAGTTGTCAAAAGCTCAGGCGATCCACCGGCGAGCAGAACTCCCAAGTGCAACGGGCGCTCGATGGTGTATTTGGCGCTCTTGAATCGGATGACGCGCTCGGCGCGCTCAATCGAACCGCCCCCGCGAGCCTGTTCCAACAAGTCTAGGTATTGGCCGGCCATCAATTCGGTACGCATTTCGTCATAGAGCGGCTTAGCGGCCATCAAGCGATCAACAGGCAGCCCACTAGACATCAACAATTCATCGGCCCACGACAAGCACAAGTCGCCGAGCAAGATCGCAGCACCCACCCCGAAGTCCTCAGGCGATCCCAGCCATTCATTGCCACGATGCAGGGCGGCGAACCGGCGATGCGCTGCCGGCAACCCGCGACGAGTATCTGATCCATCCATCACATCGTCATGAACGAGCGCGCAGGCTTGCAAGAGCTCGAGAGCGGTGGCGGCCTTAACCGCGTTTTCGGTGTCCGCACCTCCGGCAGCACGCCACCCCCAGTAACAAAAGGCCGGACGCAGGCGCTTGCCACCATTCATCAGATCAGTCAGGGCTTCGGTGAAGACATCAAGGTCTTCACCCACGCCATCTAGGCGAGGGATTTGAATGGCAATGAATTCGTCGAGGTGTTTGCGCACTCGGACCCGAAGGTCTTCGACATCCAAGGGAGACGTTGAACTCATGGGGCAAAGGTAGTGCCTGTGCAGTGATTGGTTGGGAGCAACGGCAGATTTTCCGCGAAATGCCCAAGCAACGCGCGAAATCCATGCCGATCTGGGATTGTCTTAAGCATGAGCACCATGAGCCGTTCCGAATACATCGCCAAATGGGGGCAAACCCATGGTGGCTATGACGCCAACGCATCGTTCCTGGCACGGACCTGGCTCGGCTTTGCTTACACCTTTACACGCCCCCTGATCGCGATGCGCCTCACGCCTAACGCGATCACCTTCCTCGGGCTGTTGATCAGTGTGGTGGCCTTGTGGCCAGCGGCCCTTGGTGGTCGGTGGGCGATTGTGACTGCACTGTTGTTCCTCAAGGCCGGGTTGTTTGATCAACTCGATGGGGCAGTGGCGTTGATGACCGATTCATCGACCAAGTGGGGCGCTGTCTTTGATGCAGTGTGTGACCGGATCAGCGACGGGGTATTTCTTGTCGCATTTTGGTTGCTGGGTGCACCGGTGTGGTCGTGCGTGCTCGCTGGTGCGTTGATGATGCTTCACGAATACTTGCGCGCGCGTGCTGCCGCGGCCGGTATGAATGAAATTGGTGTGGTCACCGTGTGGGAGCGCCCCACGCGAGTGATCATCGCAGTGATGTTTTCGTTGGCCGCTGGAATCTTTGTCGGCTCGGCTGATATTTGGGCCCGCGAAGCTTCTTTTGCTTGGATCGTTCTTGGTGTGATCGGGCTTTTCCAACTCACGCGAGTAGTGCGCAAGGAACTTTCTTAAGCATCGCCAATCAAGTCAGCCACGATGCGCGCTGACATCGCCACCAAAGGCAGTCCACCGCCTGGGTGCGAAGAGCCGCCCACGAGATACAGGCCTGGAATCTTTGATTTGTTGGCTGGGCGCATAAAAGCAGCCCGTGGTCCGTTGGATGCCGTTCCATAAATCGATCCACCCGGTGCTCGCGTAATGCGTTCAAACTGCGCAGGAGTGCGCGATTCAGCCCACACCAATCGATCGCGAACGCCAAAGCCGCGTTGTTCCATCACATCAAGAATGTGTTCGGTGTAGGTGGTGACCAATTCGCTGTCATTCCAATTGACTCCGTTGACCGGATCGTGTCGCGGAGCATTGACCAGAACGAACCACGATTCGTGATTGGCGCTGGGGCGCATGCGGTCATCGTCGGGGGAACAGATGTAAATCGTTGGATCCTCAACCGGCTTGGGGTTCTTGCCAAAGATGGCATCAAATTCGGCGTCGTAGTTGGCTGGGAAGGAGACATTGTGATGAGTTAAGCCTGGAGTGCGCCCCTCAACGGCCAGGAGCAACACAAATCCGGCTAGGGATGGTGTGGTGCGGTTCAAGCTTCGCGTTGCTTCTTTGGCTCGCGGGTCGTTGAGCATGCGGCCGTACACATCAGTGGCATCGGCATTGGCAATGACCAGATCCGCGTCGATGCGCTCGCCGTAATCAATGGTCACCCCGGCGACCTTGTTGTTTTCCACGATGATGCTGGCAACTGATGTATCGGTGCGGATCCGTACGCCGATGTCGAGGCATCGTTGGTGCAATGCCAGCGCTAACTGGTGAATGCCGCCGGCGATGTGCCAGGCGCCAAAGGTTTGTTCCACATAAGGCACCACTGATAGGGCAGCGGGAGCCTTGCGGGGATCAGATCCGGTGTAGGTCGCATAGCGATCAAGCAGAGTGACTAGGCGGGGATCACTGAAGTGCTTCTTGCCCAACGCTCGCAGCGAGGTAAACGGTGCGACGATTTGAATATCTGAGGGCCGACGTAGGTGTTTGACCAAATCGAGTGGTGAATTCAGCGGTGATTCAAGGAAGGGATCGCGCGTGATTCGCCATGCTTTACCGGCGCGCTCCATAAAGTTCGTCCACTCTGCTTCAGCATCACCGCCGAGCGCATCACCTAAGGCACGTGCAATCGCGCCTGGATCAACCCCGGGCAAAACTGCGGTAGTGCCATCGGGCCAGTGGTAGGTAAACCCTGGTTCCACCGGTTGCAGGTCAACGACATCATCGAGTCCTTCGCCCGTTTTCAAAAACAGATCTCTATAGGTGGCCGGCAAGGTAAACAGCGATGGGCCAGTGTCGAAGACGAAGCCGTCGCGCTCGTATCCAGCGAGCTTTCCGCCCACACTTTGAGCTTGTTCAAGAACGGTGACGTCATGACCGCGGGCACGAAGGCGAGCAGCCGAAGCCAGCCCACCCATTCCTGCGCCAATCACCACGATGTGTGCCACGGCTTTAGCCTACGTTGCTCGGCAGGTGGCTTTGACTAGGTAAGGGTTCGGCCCTTCCATTGCAATGTTCCGCGACGGTGACCGATCCATGAACGCATCGTGAGCCAGATCAAAATCGCGATCGAAAACGGATGCAAGATCGCATCGGGAAAGAGCGGGCTTTGTGTCCGTCGTGCAATCACCGCGCGACCAGCAATGGCGGCCAGCCAACCCACCAATCCAACGACTGAACC
>CAMCVY010000083.1 GCA_945881995.1 Bifidobacterium breve
TTGACGGGAGCCGCCTTCTTGACTGGGGCCTTCTTGGCAGCCGCCTTCTTTACGGGTGCAGCTTTCTTAGCCACGGCCTTTTTAGGAGCAGCCTTCTTGGCGACAGCCTTCTTCTTGCCTGCAGGCACGGTGACCCTTTCAATCAGGAGGCCACTTACTGGCCAAATAGAACAGGTGCCGCGCAAGTTCTACGCGACTACCTTGGGTAACAGTGTCCCACAGTGCTTTGTTCCGCGCAGGGGGGCGTACACCCCTGGCTGTGTCTGCGACTTATTCGTCAGACTTGACGGCAAGAACGGGGCACGAAGCGTCCAAGAGAACCTGCTGAGCGATGCTGCCCAGGAGCAACTTGCCCACCGGGCTGCGTCGACGCATACCAATGACAATGAAGTCTGCATTGACCTCGTCGGCCACATCAATAAGGTCCACAGCGGGCTCATTGCCACGCACGAGCTGACGCACTTCGTGCTCAATACCAAGGGCCGACAAGCGAGCGCCAATATCGGCTAATTCGCTTTCGTAGGCCATGGCCTCTTCGGCCGGCAGGGCCGCGCCACCCTTATTTGAGTTGACCACAATGAGCTTGGTCGAGCGTACTTGCGCTTCGTCGGCGGCACGGCGCAAAGCAGCGCGGCCTTCGGGGGTGACGACATAACCAACAACGATTGACATACGAACTTCTCCTGATCATGTGATCTGATGGTTCCAACCTATCCCAGATTGACCCAGATCGTGGGCCAACTGGGGGTGGCGGTGGCAACAACGTGCATGACCCACACAATTAGTCCACTATCGGGTAACCCACAGGCGACAACGCCGTGAACCTGACCTAACCATTGCGCGAAAGGGACGTGGAAAACCATGAAGATCGTTGTCTTCGGAGCCGGCGGAAAAGTTGGACGATTGGTTGTTCCCCTCCTAGTGGATTCAGGTCACGAGGTAACCGGGGTTATCCATGGCGAACACTCAGCCGCTGGTGTGACGCAAGCCGGTGCCACTCCGGTGATCATTGACCTCGAGGGCGACGTTGCACCCGTTCGCGACGTGTTGCAGGGCGCAGCCACCGTGGTGTGGGCCGCCGGCGCAGACTTTATGACCGGCCCTGAGCACTCGGACCGCCTTGACCGCGACGGCAACCTGCGCGCGATTGCCGCTGGCGCTGAAGCCGGAGTGAAGTGGTGGATTCAGGTCAGCAGTTTGTTCGCCGACCGCATTGAGCTGGCTCCCCCGATGTTGGCTCACTTCTTGGGCAACAAGGTCGCCGCTGACGATGCAGCGCGTGCCAGTGGAATGAACTACACCGTCGTGCGCCCTGGTGGATTACTTGAGGACCCAGGAACCGGCACGGTCGACATCGTGGCCGCAGGCATGGTCAATGCTCGCGTGACCCGGGCTGATGTTGCCGACGTCATCTCGGTGCTGATCAACAACGAACTTGCGGTCAACACTTCCTTTGACCTCGGTAGTGGCAGCACTGCGCCTGAAGCAGCCCTGCGCGCCCTTTAGTTCGACGCGACCAACTGGGCGGTTGCTGGCCGCACTTTCACCGCAACGCTTGACCCCAGTCGGATCGGGCCACCGGCAATCAAGAATGGGCCCTGTCCATCCACACTGAACTCGCCGGTCCACGACGTCGTTAAGCGCACAGTGCGAGAGCGCGCGTTCAGGTAGGTGTGTCGCACAGAAGTGTTGGGGTACCTGCCGCCCGGGCTGGCGGTCACCAGCGATTGGCCATCACCAAATCCCCAGCGCCACCGCGCGCTGGCGGTAATTCGGACTCGGTACCCGCTCAAGGTTCGATAAATGGGTCCTACCTCGGTTGGTTCATTCGCCGCAAAGATGGCGGGCAAGTTCACCAGGGCCCCATTGGCCGGTTGATAACTCGGGCGCGCACGCGGCAACAGTTCAATAAATGAGTCGCGGGCCGTTCGAGCAATGTCATCGGGACTGCGCAGCACCTCTCCTGGTCCCATGCAGATGGTTCCCACCACCGAGAACCACGGATCTGGCGGTCGGCGCAGCAAGATTTGATAGCGAATTTGACCTACGGGGCAACCGAAGGTCACCCCAGCGCACAAGGTGTCGATCGCGGCATCAAGGCAGTCGGGTCGTCGTCGCCATTCGCAATCAACGCAGTTCACTGCACCGTTGCGAATCGATGGATCACCGCTGAAATCTCCAGGGAGCAAGATTGATCCGCGTCCCACAATCGCGCCCAAGTCTTGATTGCCACCAATATCGGGAACCGCGGCAATTGATGTGCGCGCTGCGAAAATCGTGGCGGGATCGGCGCCCAA
This sequence comes from Bifidobacterium breve, assembly GCA_945881995.1. Lineage (GTDB taxonomy): Bacteria > Actinomycetota > Actinomycetes > UBA12327 > UBA12327 > AcAMD-2. Next base: position 2,298 of record CAMCVY010000083.1, read on the forward strand.
CGACAGCGCTTTAACGCTCCACGGTGTGACCTTGCCCGCGCGCCCGATCGTTTTCACCACGTTGACAAACACCACTGCCCGCGCGCGATCACTGCTTCGTTGCACCACAACTTCAGCTGTTGACCCACGTGTGCCCAGGGATGTGACGCGGGTTGATTGCGCCAACCAGCCCTGCGGCACTAGTCGAGCTTCCACTCCACGGCGAGCAACGGTGGCGATCATGGGCGACTTAGGCATCCCCCGTCGCGGTTCGACCCATGCGGCCGTTGATATGTCCGCACGCGTGGAGCGAGTAACGGGCTGAGTCAGGGTCACCGAGCCAAGGACGCTTACTGGGCGCGCAACAGGTGCAAAAGACTCCCGCCCTGACTCATCTATCCGCTCTTGGAAAACCGTGAGAGCCCCCATGAGCAGCACGAGGCCAACCGCGAGAACGCCCCAGCCAACCGGCCGTCGCGCGCTGAAAAAACCTTGATCCCCCGTCATAGTTTGGCAGTGTAATGTCCGATTTGCCCGAATTAAAGCCCCTGGGGATAAACCGTTAACGGGGCGGGGGCCGGCACCATCGTGATCCACTGTGCACAGCCCCCCTCATCGACCGGACGCATGGGTGTGATTCAACCTAAGCACGTGTCATAGCTTCGGCTAGCAATTCGCGCACCTGCTCCGGTCGTACGGCTGCTCGCATGATCTGTTTGAACAATTCCGCCAAGCGATAGTCGGCGTTGTCCTCAAACGCGAGGTCTAAACAAATGTTGGCGCGTGCACCATCGCCTTCCACCCACCAAGCAATCGCCGCCATAGTCGCCGGCGCTGCGCGATACCCATCGGGTGCAACGGTGATGAGGTAACTGAAAAAACTGCGCAGTCGTTCTTCGTTGTCTGCGTTTTCACACAGCGCGCCCGCGATGACCGCATCACGAATCCCCACATCAGCAAACGCCATCAACGATTGCGCGACCTGACTCATGGAAGGCGCCGGCTTACTCCCCCAAGCCAGGATCTGCTCGGCATCAAGCTCGGCACCATCGGCCAGTTCGTCCATCAGAGCCTGGATCTGGTTCTGCGCCTGCGGGTTAAGGGCGAACTGGTCAGCCACGTCGCCGCGGCCCAACAACGGACTGCTCCCTCCACGCACCGCCAGTTCCACACCAATGGCACCAGGATCCACCACGTCGTAGGAGATGCCCTCAGGTGGGCAGCAACTCGGGTCAGCGCATATCAGCGAGACATAACACCCATCGGCCACTATCAGTGCGTCCATGATGTCGATGTCCTCATCGGTCAGGACTGTCTTGACTCGCTCAATCAAGGACTGCTGCTGGGTTTGCACCTGCGACTGAGTGCCTTGCGTAGCAAAGACAGCGATGACCGCAGATGTTGCGCCGCTGGTGGCCATGGCTGTGTGCACTGATGGCCAGTCCACGACGTCGACATCGTCACTGTCATCGATTAAGTCCAGGCGAATAACTAGGACCTGCCGTCGTCGCCCACGAGCAGTATCGGCGAGCAAGCTAATAACCAAACTGTTGCCGGGATAAAAACCCAGCGAGTGCGGGATCGCATCAAGAACATCACGTGGACTTGTCAGCGTGATGACAGCGGGAACTTCAACAGATTCTGCAGACATGGTGGCGAGCATGAACCGACAACTAAGTGCGTGCAGACTCGCAACAGGTGGCTGTGGACTGCCAAGACCTGTGTATAGCTAGAGCGTTAGTTACTCGCGCGATTCCAAGGTGCGCTTGGATGCACCCAAGATCACTCGGACGATCAAACCAATGAATACCAGGTCGAGGATGACTTGCGCGCTGGACACCAGGCGTCCAAGGTCGGTTGTCGGCGTGATGTCGCCAAATCCGACAGTGCCAAAAGTGACCACGGTGAAGTACAAACTGCCGATTCGACTCAAGGGTTCGGAGAAGTTGCCCGGGTCGCTCGCACTCAGCGAGAGATAGATCCCGGCAAACAACACCAAGAACAAGGCCAACGCGAACGCGAGGACTTCAATCGCGCGCAGTTCAGGAATATCGGCTGTTCTAATGCGCTTGACCTGCCAGCCCAAGATCACGACGAAGAACACGATGCCCACGATCAATTGAATCCAGGTGCCAAGGTCAGATGCGGTGAAGTCGGGAATGATGAAGTACACAGCAAGGACTGAAGCAAAGAAACTCAGGGCGCGCAGCGACGACAGTGCGAGCTGACGTCGCAGCTCCTTCGGCTCTAATTCAGAAATCGCTCGAGGACTCACTTGATCACCTCCGGTTGGCGGGAAAGTGATTAACTGCAGCCGGAGGTGCTTCCACAGCCTTCGCAGGCGTAACACGAACCTGATGGGCGCATCTTGATGCCACAGGTGAAGCACATCGGCGCATCCGAGGCCTTACCGGTGATGCGTTCCATCAACTCGGCCGACGAGTGCACTTCGCCCATGGGGGCTGGCGTGATCTCGATGACCGGAGCGGACTGCGACAACGACTGCACTTCGACATCAGCAACACCGGTGTCAGCAGCGGTCTCAAGTTCGGTAGCCGTGTACACACCGGTCTCGAGTTGACGCGTGCGCTCATCAGCTGAGTAAATGCCCAACGCTGAACGAGCATCGAAGCTCAAGAAGTCCAAGGCCAAGCGACGGAAGATGTAGTCCATCACCGACTGCGCCATGCGGATGTCAGCATCGTCGGTCAAACCGGCGGGCTCAAAACGCATGTTGAGGAACTTGTCGATGTAGGCCTCGAGCGGAACGCCGTATTGCAGACCAATGGAGATCGCGATCGAGTAGGCATCCATCACACCAGCGAGCGTGGAACCCTGCTTGCTCATCTTGATGAAGACTTCGCCCAACGAACCATCGTCGTAGGCACCAGCGGTCATGTAACCCTCAGCGCCACCAACGGTGAACGAGACAGTGCGTGAGGCACGTGACTTCGGCAGACGACGACGCGTGGGACGTGACTCGACAACAATCGTTTCGGTTTCGGCAACAGCCGGCTTGGCCTTGCCATCCGAGAGCGGCTGACCGACCTTGCAGTTGTCGCGGTAGATCGCCAACGCCTTGATGCCCAGCTTCCAGGACTCGAAGTAGATCTCTTCGACTTCTTCAAGAGTGGCTGATTCAGGCATGTTGACGGTCTTGGAGATCGCACCGGAGATGAACGGCTGAACAGCGGCCATCATGCGCACGTGGCCCATGGCCGAGATTGCCCGCTCGCCCATGGCGCAGTCAAAGATCGAGTAGTGCTCGGTCTTCAGGCCAGGAGCATCCACGACGTGACCGTTTTCACCGATGTATTCGATGATGGCTTCCACCGTCTCTGCGGTGTAGCCCAAGCGGTTGAGTGCACGCGGGATCGTCTGGTTGACGATCTGCATCGAGCCGCCACCCACGAGCTTTTTGAACTTGACCAACGAGAAGTCAGGCTCAATGCCGGTGGTGTCGCAGTCCATCATGAAGCCGATGGTTCCGGTCGGGGCCAGCACCGAAGCCTGGGCGTTACGCCAGCCGTTCTTTGCACCGATCTCGTTACCCAAGGCCCAGTTCTTGGCAGCCAACTGCAAAACGTCGGTGTCCAGAGTTGATGAGGGACGCACCGTGTCGGTGGCCGCAGCGTGCTTACGCATCACGCGCTGGTGGGCTGCGGCGTTACGTGCATAGCCTTCGTAAGGACCAACCACGCCGGCAAGTTCAGCGGAACGCTTGTAGGCGGTACCGGTCATTAACGAGGTGATGGAAGCCGCGAAGGCGCGACCAGCATCAGAGTCATAAGCCAATCCGGTCGCCATCAACAAGGCGCCGAGGTTGGCGTAACCAATACCGAGCTGGCGGAACTTGCGGGTGGTGTCGCCAATGGCTTCGGTTGGGAAGTCAGCAAAGCAGATGGAGATGTCCATCGCGGTGATGATGAATTCCACGGCCTTGGCAAAGGTGGCCGAGTCAAAGGTGTCGTCGTCCTTGAGGAACTTCAGCAAGTTCAACGAGGCCAAGTTGCACGAGGAGTTATCCAGGCTCATGTACTCCGAGCAGGGGTTGGATGCGGTGATCCGGCCTGATTCAGGGTTGGTGTGCCAGTCATTGATGGTGCTGTCGTACTGGATACCTGGGTCAGCACACGCCCACGCGGCTTCGCACAGCTTCTTAAACAGTGAACGAGCATCAACGGTTTCAATGACTTCGCCGGTTGAGCGAGCCTTCAGACCAAACTCGGTGCCCTCTTCCACCGCGTGCATGAACTCGTCGTTGACGCGCACGGAGTTGTTGGCGTTTTGGTACTGAACGCTGACGATGTCGCGGCCGCCGAGGTCCATGTCGTAGCCCGCGTCACGGAGAACGCGAATCTTGTCTTCTTCCTTGACCTTGGTGTCGATGAACTCCTCGATGTCGGGGTGATCGACGTCGAGCACGACCATCTTGGCTGCGCGACGTGTGGCTCCACCGGACTTGATGGTGCCCGCACTCGCATCAGCACCGCGCATGAACGAGACCGGACCCGACGCGGTGCCACCGCTGCTGAGCAGCTCCTTGCTCGAACGCAAGCGCGAAAGATTGAGGCCCGCACCCGAACCGCCCTTGAAGATCAAGCCTTCTTCGCGGTACCAGTTGAGGATGGAATCCATCGTGTCATCGACGCTGAGGATGAAGCAGGCGCTGACCTGCTGCGGCGAAGGCGTGCCGACGTTGAACCACACGGGAGAGTTGAAGCTGAAGATCTGATTGAGCAGCATCCACGTCATCTCGTGCTCGAAGATCTCCGCGTCGGCGGG
>CAMCVY010000084.1 GCA_945881995.1 Bifidobacterium breve
CTTTACTTACTGTGAGTGCGGAACCATTGGTGTGATTCCATGAAACTATCTTGATGTCTTGGTTCTTGCCAAATTTAAGATTTAAAGCCAAGGGCATGAGTAGGTGCACCACATCTACCTGACCGGCCAGAAATGCTTCAGTCAGAGCGGGCCAAGCTGGAAACTTCACTGGGGTATCAACGTTGAATCCATTTTGGGTGTAAATCCCATTTGCGTGCGCGACCAATAACGGCGCTGAGTCCGTAATAGGCAGGTAGCCAACCTTTAAGGATCCAAGTGAACCTGGTGCAACTGCTGCGCTTGTGGCCCCAAGTTCATTTCGGACTAGAGGGTAGGCAACAGCACCGATAGCGGCAGCTCCAGCCAGCGTGAGTAACGTACGACGATTGATGTTGGCCATGTTATTTCCTAACGAAGGTGTTAAATATCTGATTATGTAATTCAGTGTCAAGACTCTTTTTTCGCTCTACAGATTCTGTTTCAAAAAACTCGATACTTAGGGAGCGCTGGTCAATCAGACCTACCCGATCGCCCAAGTAGAAGGCTTCATCAAGGTCGTGTGTTACCAAAATGATTGTTAAGTCAAACTCTTCGCGCAGACTATGTACCCAATCTTGTAGGTCATGCCTAGTTAATGCATCAACTGAACTAAACGGCTCATCGAGCAAAAGTAACTTCGGCTTAGTGGCAAGGGTTCTAGCGATTGCAACTCGTTGCGCTTGTCCGCCCGACAAGGTATCAATTGATTTCAATTCAAGATCAAGCAATCCCAGTTTTGCGAGCAATTCATCAACATGCAACTTAACGTTTTCCACTGAGTTGGCGTTGCGAGCAAAGCGGTAACCAAACTCTATATTTTGGCGCACATTAAGCCATGGGAACAGATTAGATTCCTGTAACACAATCCCAATTTGCGACTCGTCAAAATTGATTTTTAACTGACCGCTTTCCGGCTTAAGGAAGCCCGTCAGCAAGTTGAGTAAAGTTGATTTACCAGAGCCGCTTGCTCCAATTATTGACAAGATCTCACCTGTCGCAATGGTGAAGTTCACGTCACTGAAAATCGGTTTAGCCTCAGGGCCAATCCCAACGGAAAGATCTAAATTCACTACTTCAACTGCGAGAGTTCCCATTTCAGCGCTCCTTCCGTAGGCGCTTGAACTGAGAAGAAGAGTGCTTCATGAACTCGCCGAGCTGTATCAGAGCCATTTCGATAGCCACTCCCACCTACCGCAGCGAGTTCCAATCGAGTGACCTGCTGCGCGATCAAGGCAGCCGACAGTCGAAGTTGTAGGTAAGGGCGATGCTCAACCAATTCGCCCTGATTTGAAAGGGCGGCCGAGAGATCTCGCAACTGTAAAACCAAACCTTCATATTGCTCGTCATAAGTAGCTATTTCATGCCCAAATACATCAGCAAGTTTTGAGGCCTTAAGACTGGCCAAACTTGCCGCCGATACACCCAGGCAAAATGCCGTTTGTAAAGATAGAAATCTGGGGCGCATCAAACCAAGAAAATCAGGGAGTGATCGGCTGAGAACATTGTCGGCTTGTAACTGAACGTTCGCTAGCCTTATTGACCCGCTGAAAGTTTCGTTTAGGCCGAGAAGTTCCTCGTCCCTTACGAAACTTATGCCTGGAGTACTAATTTCAGTGGTAAGTACAATTCGAGAACCCAAAGCATTCCGCGCGGCGAACACAAGAACAGTGTCTGGGTAAAGATTTGATGCCCATGGAATCGTTCCGTTGACCACTATCTTTTCGTTGATCACTTCAAAAGTGCTTGGCAGTTCACCTCTTCCACTTGCGTCAACAAGTGCTGTTGCTAAGGCAGTTGAGCCAATGCGCGTTGCGCTCTTTAGATCAGCAAGGTAACCGATAACTAGGTCCGAAACCTGGTGGCGCTCAAGGTATTCAGTTGTCATGCGGTGTGACCACAAGCTGAATGCATTTGCTAACGATGATTGGGCAACCTCAAAGATGACCTCAGTTTGTTCGGTCAGATTTCCAGCAGAACTTGGAAGTCCAAAATTGGCCAAACCATCAATTACTTGTTGCTCTAGTTGCGAGCGCAAAAGTGTGTCAGTTCGCATCTGCTCCCTCAATTCGATGCAATCTATCGATGGGGGCAGATACGACGTCCCGAGCTCGCTTAACATCTGCTTCGGAATCGCCATCATAAAAACAAAGGCACTTAACCATGTCTTCACGCACGTACGTTCTGAGAAATGACACCTCAGGAACTTCGGCATAAAGTGGTGTCTTTTCCTGCTTGCGGGCAAGGTAGGCGTCCATGGTTAAACCTTCAGGCAAGTCCCATTCGACCAAGTAGTTGCCCTTAGGTCGTAATGCTTTGATTTCGGAAAGATCGGCTCCGACCAGGCGAACATCAGCAACATCTGTAATTTCTAAATCAGTGCCTTTTAGCTCAGTAACCAACTCAACCTTGTTGCCGTATTCAATGATGATGAAGGCGTGTGCCTGATCCGTGGTGACCTGCACTTCAATCAATTCCGAGCTGTGATTTGCTGCTGCACTTCGAACGATCTCAAGAGTTGCTTCCAAATCTTGAGTTAGGTCTAATTCAACGAGTAGCAGTGACATGCGATTCTTCTTTCACGTGGATTGATTGGAATGTTTCGGCACCAGAGGTTTACCTAATGGATGCGTGCGAAAAGGGTTTACCTAGTGGATTCGTGCGAAGAGCTGCTGGTAATCCCGTTTAGGGTTCAGCAACAACAAGAAGACGTGGTGGAGCGCATTAGGTCAATGTGACGACGCTTGATTAGCACCATGACGCTCCCCTTCGTTAGCTTCTGAAACTATTTCAACGGAAAGGTAGCACATGCTTTCAAGCCTTGCTCAGGGTGCATCCTCGATGAAACACAGACGACGCCTTGTTGCAAACAACGTGCAACAACTAGTTGCAAACCTTCCGCAACAAGGCTCCGCGAAGGTTAACGAAGGGGGACGTCTTCGATGAGGGCGGATTCGAACTCGAATTCTTCTTCCGAGTCGATGACCAAGTGCGGAATTATCCGATCCAACCAGGCCGGCAGCCACCACACGGACTCACCAATCAGGCTCATCAGCGAGGGCACCAGAATCAAACGCACCACGAACGCATCGAGCAGGACCGCGACTCCCAAGCTCAAACCGAACAGCTTGATGGTGGCGTCATCGCCGAGGATGAAGCCAAAGAACACACTGGCCATGATTGCCGCCGCCGCAGCGACAACTCGCCCAGAACCGGCCATTCCGCGTCGAATCGAACGCGCGTGATCCTTGCTGTGGGCCCACTCTTCTTGCATTCGCGAGACCAAGAAGACCTGGTAGTCCATCGACAAACCAAACAAGATGGCAAACAAGAACACGGGAACAAACGGTGCGATCGGTCCGGTGGCTTCAATAGCAAAGGCGTCCTTGAACCAACCCCACTGGAAGATGGCCACCGAAACACCGAGCGCTGCGCCAAAGCTGAGCAAACTTGCCAACGCACCGATGACGGGAACCAGAATTGAGCGGAACAAGATTCCCAACGCCACGATGCCAAGACCAATCACGATCACCAAGAACAGCGGCAAGGCGTCAGAGAGCACGCTGCCGAAGTCGGTGACGGTGGCTTTGGCGCCACCCACGTACGCCTTGATCCCTGTTTTCTGCTCAACGGGAGGAATAGCGTCCTCACGCAAGGTGTCGAGCAGGTTGGCCGTTTCCTCTGATTGCGGAGGACTATCGGGGAAAACGGTGTAGATAACCGAGGTGGCCTTCTTCGGATTCTTTACATTGTTGGGCACCGCGTTGGTGGCTCCGGCAACGTTGTCAGCCTTTTGCAGAGCCGTTGCCAGCTTTGCCGCAGAGGCGAGGTCGCCAGCCTTAGGCAAGGTAGCCACCACGATGTAGGGGCTACCGATCCCGGCGCCAAAGCCGCGGGCCAGCAGGTCGTACCCAATCCGCGATGGTGTGCCCGGCTTCTTGCCACCTGCATCGGCGAAGCCTTGTTGCAATGACAGCGTTGGGATAGCAATGACGACCATCGCGACCAACGATCCAACGACGAGCAGAATGGATCGACCTTGGATCCACTGGCCGTAACGGGCGAACAAGGTGCCCTTGGGGTGAACCTTTACGGTGCGAGCCCACGGAAGTTTCAAGGCAAAGGTCTTGCGACCAAATTGTGAAATCAAAGCGGGCAGCAACCACAAGGCGCTGAGCATCACGAACAACACCGTGAGCATGGAAGCAATGGCCAAGCCATTAACGAAGCCGATGCCCAACACAAACAATCCAGCCAACGCAACGATCACTGTCGTACCGGCGAAAAGCACCGCGCGCCCAGAGGTGTTGACTGATTCAATCGCGGCAGCGCGTGGTTCACGACCGGAGTCAATAGCAACCTTGAAGCGGTTGATCACAAAGAGTGAGTAGTCGATACCCACACCCAGGCCGATCAGCGATGCCAGCGTGGGAGCAAAGGTCGGGATATCGGCAAAGCCGGTGAACATCGTCACGGCTGCCAAGCCGGTTGCTAGGCCAAACACCGCAGTGATGATCGGCAATCCGGCGGCTACCACTGCGCCAAACATCAAGGCCATGATCACCAAAGCCACGACAATGCCGATGCCTTCGGACTTGGGCGGGTCACCTCCAACGAAATCAAAGACTCGCCCAGACGCGCCAACTTCAAAGGTGGCTGTATTCGCCTTTTCGATCGTGGCGAATACCGATTTCAGGTCTTCCTTATTGGCGTCCCCATCCTCGGTCTTGACCACAACGGCGGCTTTAGCCACGGTGCCGTCTTTACTCACGGGTGCAAGGAAGGCTCCGGCAGTTCCTGCTGGGTTGAAACCGGTCGGCGCTCCCCCGGGGGCAGCCTTGGTCGGTCCCGTTGATCCGGCTTGACGCGACTGCGGTGCACCGGCTTGGCCAGCTGGTGCTTCAAACGGTGATGTCGCAGAGATGATGCTCTTGTTCTTGCGCACCTGGGTCAGAACGGCATTGATCTTAGCAACGTTGGCTTTGCTGGCGATGGAGCCTTCTTCTACACCAAAGACGATCGTGGCCGATGAGGTGTTGGTGTCGGCCTGACTTGGGAAGTCCTTGGCCAAAATTTCCTGGGCCTGGGTGCTCGGAGTGTTGGGAAGCGAAAACGAGTCGTTGAATTCGGCCTTGAGCTGTGCGGCTAGGCCAAAGACGATGACCATCAACAACAGCCAGATACCAATGGCCTTTTTAGGATTGAGAACTGCCCAGCGGGAAAGAAAACCCACGATCACTCCAAGTCATCAACCACAGCAACGTTGAGCGCCCTGATGCGCCTTATGCGTGCGGAATTCTTCCTTAACCTACCTGCTGGCAGGCACGAGCGCTTGTCCAGCCGGACCTGGCCACGGGGAATTGACCCACCCTGGCCAGGCCAGAGGGGCTTAGAAGGGGTGGATCGGACGTGCATACCAGTCGTACGTCTGTCGGATCTGCCCAGAACTTCCTCCACGGGACCGTGCATAAGCGGTCAGGGTGGTTTCCGCTGACGTTCTGTCGTAGTAGGAACCGGCCGTTGAACTCCAATAGTAAGAAGAGCTGTCTACGAAGCCAAAAGCATTGGCTAGACCAGCAACTTGTGACGAAGTGGCTAACGCGTCGAGTTCGGCCTGCGAAGCCAGGCGCCAAGTTCCTGCTGCCGCAGTAGACGTTGCATATGCCGCGGCTCGTGATTTTGAAGTTGACCAATTGCCCTTGGGGTCAGCGCTACCGAACCACGTGGCTGGCGCTACTTCAAGGCAATCAAATTGTGTGCAGTCCGCGGGCGACGTTGTTGCTCCGCCGAGGGAAAACACCTTGCCACCACCGGGGCCAATGTCACCGATTGCACAGCCCTGACTGGTCGTGGCACACGTTGCGGTGCCTGATCGCGGAGCATCAGAGTTGTTCGTTGTCAAAATCACGCCGGCGATCACCACGATGGCCACTAACCCACCGATGAGGAGTCCGCGATTAGGCGCGCCTTTGGCTGGTTTTGTTGTTGCGTCACTTGAGTCCATAGCTGCGTTTGCTCCCTGGTTCATGGTCATTTGGCTACTCCTCGGAATTAAATGTCGTGCATTAAAAATTTAGAAGGCTCGGACTGGTCGGAAGTTATCGTAGACAGACTCACCATTAACAAGGCCCTTCGAACCACTGGCAAAGTTGACTTCTCTGACGTTGGCCCCAGCCGCGGCTCCCACAGATGAACTCCAATAGAAATCTGCAGCAAAATTTCCGACTTGACTTCTCACTAAGTAGAGCTCGTACAACTCATAGAATGAAGGTAAGAACCAGTCGGATTTTGCGCCACCGCGATAATCCGAAACTTTGCGAACAGAGTTTGGGGTGTCACGGGTGGCAGTTGCTTGGGCCGCAAGTATTCGTGACGCGTTAATTCGGCCTTGACCGATTTGATTCAATGCGATGTTAGTAACCGCCACAGTTGGGTTCAGTGGTGCGCTCCAGCGCAAGTTAGCCGCATCGCCAGCGGCCCCATTCCAATCATCAGGAGCGACTTCTAGGTACTTGCATGTGGCGTTATCGCCGGCCACACTTGGGCAGCTAAACGGTGTCGCTGCAGCGTAAAAGATTTTTCCACCACCCGGGCCGACGTCACCAACGGTGCAATTGATTCCCGAATCTGCACACTCCGCAGCCGTGCCAGAGCGTGCACCATCGGTCTTTGCCGTCAACCCGATCCCCGAAACCACTGCGACCACCACCAAAGCAACTAATCCGCTGATCACAAACGCCCGCGAAGCACTTGGACCGGAATTAGCCGAAGTCGCGTCACTTGAACCAATACCGGCGCTATTTCCTTGGGCTTCAGACATTGCTTCTACTCCTTGATTGATGGGCGTGGAGGGTGCCTAGAACGGGTGGATCGGACGGGAATAGATATATGGGCTGGTGCGTCGGACCTGTTCGTAGGAGGTTTGATTGCTTCGAACATAGGCGCTGTCCACGAATACGGTTGGA
>CAMCVY010000085.1 GCA_945881995.1 Bifidobacterium breve
CCCGTGGCCAAGAAATCGATGGCGCGTGCGGCCAGCTCGCAGCCGCGTACCCGCAGGACTAACGCAAGAGCTCCTGCGCTTGGCTAGCGGTTTCTTGCAATTGGAAGGTCAAAAGTTCGCCCACTTGCTTTTCCAATCCAGCTCCGATGAGCGGCACGTTGACCTTTACGTTTCCGCTTAACGTGAAGGTGGTCTTTGTCTTGTTGGGTGCCAGTTCAATGGTGCCGATGAATGTCAGAGGTTTACCGGGCGCACGGACATCGAAGGTGGCGCTAAATCCCTTATCCGCGGATACCCACTGCGTGACTTCGAGAATCTGAATGGCATCTCCCACGAGTGAACGTGCGGGGCTGGGGATGTCATGAGTCGGAAAGGCACGTTCAATGCGCACGGTGCATACCTGATCTTGCTGATGAATCGTGACTTGCGCTTCGTCGTCTAGTGCGGCATAGAGCTCTGCGCTGGTCAGCATGGCAAATACCGTGTCGAGAGGTGCATCAAAGGTGTGCTCAAAGATCAATTGCATTACCGATACGCACCAATGCCTGTAAGAGCTTCGCCGACCACCAAGGTGTGAATCTCGGTCGTGCCTTCATAGGTGAGGACTGCCTCAAGGTTGTTGGCATGACGAAGGATGGAGTACTCCAGCGTGATGCCATTCCCCCCGAGGATGGACCGCGATTCGTGAGCGATCGCCAGGGCTTCGCGAACATTATTTAGTTTTCCCACACTGACCATGGCCGGGGTGATCTGGTCGTTGTCTTTGAGGCGGCCAAGGTGCAATGCGAGCAGGTAAGCCTTCTGTAGTTCCAGTGACATGTCGGCGATCTTCTTTTGGGTCAGCTGGAAGCCGGCGATGGGTTGACCAAACTGCTCGCGCGAGAGCGAGTAGTCGATGGCGGTACTTAAGCAATCGCGCGCCGCTCCCACGACGCCAAAGACGATCCCAAAACGTGCTTCCGAAAGGCACGAGAGGGGCCCTTTAAGTCCCCTGACTTCCGGGAGCATGGCTGACTCCGGCAAGCGCACGTTGTCCAAGACCAACTCTGCAGTGTCAGAGGCGCGCAACGACAACTTGTGCTTGACAGCGTTGGCGCTAAATCCTGCGGTCGCTGTTGGAACGACAAAACCGCGAATTCCGTCCTGCGTGTTGGCCCAGACCACAGCGACATCGGCCACGGTGCCATTGGTGATCCACATCTTGGACCCGTTGAGAACCCAATCGGATCCGTCGCGCTTGGCAAAGGTGCGCATGCCCGCGGGGTCGGAGCCAAAGTCGGCTTCGGTTAGGCCAAAACAACCCACGGCCTGGCCACTTGCCAGTTGGGGTAACCATTCCTGCTTGAGTTCTTCACTGCCGAACTTCCAGATCGCGAACATCGCCAGCGAACCTTGAACACTTACTAGCGATCGCAAACCGGAATCAATGGCTTCGAGTTCCATGCACGCTAATCCGTAGGACACCGCACTCATTCCGGCACATCCATATCCGTCGAGGTGCATCCCCAAGAGCCCAAGTTCACCCAAACCTTGAGCCACTTCACGCACGGGAAGCTCACCGGCTTCAAACCATCCGGAGATATGCGGTGCGACTTCGGCTTCAAGATATGTGCGGACCGTTTGGCGAATGGCGCGCTCTTCTTCGGACAGCAAAGAATCCGCAACGATTAGGTCAAGCGGTGCAATTGGCTTGCTGCTCATGCTGACTCCGGTTTGTGCGGGTGGATGAAGCATTCCATGGGGCTAATGCCCGGTGAATCGGCTAGCAAGTCGTGCGGGCCAAGCCTGTTTACCCGTGCGCGCTTCGATCGAATCCGATGTGGACATTGCTACTAGTCCCGCGTTGACGCCGATCCATCGCAGCGGCTCGGGCTCCCACTGTGGTGATGTGTGGTTGACCCACGGCAGCTGCGTGCGTGGTGTTGAGCGGCTCAAGACCAAGTCGGCCAGTGTGCGTCCACCTAGGTTTGATACGCCCACCCCGTCGCCGACATAACCGCCGGTCGTACCCAGGCCGGTGGTCGGGTCCAGTGACACCGAGGCAAACCAGTCGCGGGGAACTCCTAATGGTCCACCCCAGCGATGGGTGATTTTGGTTCGCTGCAGGACGGGAAACAGTTCAACTAGGGAACGTTCAAGCTCGGCAAAGATGGCATTGTCGCGATCAAACTCGGGAGCAATACGTGAGCCAAAGTGGTAGGGCGCACCACGACCGCCAAACACCATTCGATTGTCAGCAGTGCGTTGTCCGTAAATGATGAGACGTCGGTAATCGCTGAACGTTTCCCGTTCCTTGAGACCGATCTCATCCCACATCGCGTCAGGAATCGGTTCGGTTGCGGTAACGAGGGAGTAGACCGGAGTCAACTGTCGTTTGAAACTTCGCAAACTGGGTGTGTATCCCTCGGTAGCGCGGACCACGATGGGTGCGCGAACAGTGAAGCCTTCGCCTTCAACAGCACCAGGCTTGATATCGAGGACAGGGGAGAGTTCGTAGATGATCCCCCCGAGCCTTTCCACTGCCAAGGCAAGTCCGCGAACAAGTTTGGCCGGATGAATGGCGGCACAGTCAGGGGTAAAGAGTGCGCCCTGCACATCAGTGGCACGGAGGTGGGACAGCGCTTGAGTCGCATCCAACGGGCGAGTGTGGTGTGGCGTTAAACCGAAGTCCTCAGCCGTGGCAAGTTCCTCGGCTGCTCGATCGGCCTGGGCCTGTGAACGAATGAGGGTGAGAGTGCCGCCCTTGGCAAAGTCGGCATCAATGTCTTCGGTGTGTAGGACATGATCGACTTCATCGACTGCGTCCACGAGGTGTTCGTGCAGAGCCACTGCCTGCTCTCGCGACGATCGAGCCGCAACAGCATCGATAGAAGCTGGGAATAGCGCAGAACACCAGCCCCCGTTACGCCCTGATGCACCAAAACCAGCAACGTGCGCATCCAGCACGACCACCTTCAGGTCGGGCTGCTGCTTTAAGAGGTAGTACGCGGTCCACAAGCCGCTATATCCAGCACCAACGATGGCCACATCAGCTGTCAATTGTCCGGATAGGGCTGGTCGATCGCTGTATCCCAATTCATCGGGGAGGCTGTCCCACCACAACGACAAGTCGCGGTAGCCATTAGTCATGGCGATCTATCGCTTCCACTGGCGGATGTAGTCCGGAATCGCAATTCCGGCAGGAAGATCGGGTGCATCAATGGGTTCACCAAAGTGCTCAGTCAGGGGAACCACTCCTGCCCAGATCGGAAGATCCACATCAGCGGGTACATCGTCGGGCGGGCCAGCACTGATTTTCACCGAGCATTCATTGAGTTCTAAGGCGAGAACCAGGGTGGCCTTGTCTTCTTGTTCGTTCGGGTGCCGCGCATCGACCCAACGACCGGGCAGCAGGTGATCGCTAATGGCTTGGAGTGCAGCGGCCTTGTCTTCACCCGCCACCACACGGCAGGTTCCCAGCACCATGACACTGCGGTAGTTCATGGATGATCCAAACACCGATCGCGCAACGACCAATCCGTCAAGCAAGGTCACCGTCAAACACGTGCTAGCACCCGTGGCCAATTGGGTAAACAGCCGTGACTTTGAGGATCCGTGAATGTAGAGAGTGTCTGCACTACGGGCAAAAGCCACGGGCAGCACAAAGGGCTGATCGCCATCTACTACGCAGATGTGTGCAACAAGAGCGGCGTCCAAGATCGCCTGCAGGTCAGCCAGATCCTGCGAAGCAAGTTCGGGTAACCGCTTGCTACGCGTTCGGTCAGTGTGACCTGGCGAAATCACAGGATGCTCCAAGCCTCCGTGAGCACGCCACGCAAGATGGATTCGATATCGTCAAATTCCTTTTGACCGGCAATCAGTGGGGGAGCGAGCTGGATAACTGGATCGCCTCGGTCATCGGCGCGGCAATACAAGCCGGCCTCAAAGAGAGCCTTGGACAAGAATCCGCGAAGCAGTCGCTCGCACTCGTCGTCGTTGAACGTTTCCTTGGTCGCCTTGTCCTTGACCAGTTCAATTCCGTAGAAGTAGCCCGCCCCGCGTACATCGCCCACGATGGGCAAGTCAAGCAGCTTGTCCAGTGTTGCCTTGAAACCATCTTCGTTTTCGCGTACGCGCTCGTTCAGGCCTTCGCGCTCGAAGATGTCCATGTTGGCCGATGCAGCAGCCATGGCAACGGGGTGACCGCCCCAGGTAAATCCATGAGCAAACGAGACATTGCCCTTAGCGAAGGGTTCAAAGATGCGGTCGCTGACCACCATGGCACCTGCTGGGGCGTAACCCGAGGTCAATCCCTTGGCAAAGGTGATGATGTCTGGGGTGACACCGAATCGATTCATCGCAAAGTAATCGCCGATGCGACCAAAAGCGCAGATTGTTTCGTCGGCGACTAAGAGAACGTCGTAGCGGTCACAGATTTCGCGGACGCGCTCAAGGTACCCGGGCGGGGGAGGAAAGCAGCCACCGGCATTTTGGACCGGCTCAATGAAAACAGCAGCAACAGTGTCGGGACCTTCAAACTCGATCATTTCCGCAATGCGGTCAGCTGCCCACAAGCCGAAGTCCTTGATGTTGTCTGCGTGTTCTGGGGCGCGGTAGAAGTTCGTGTTAGGAACCTTCATCGCACCAGGCACGAGCGGTTCGAACGGTTCCCTCAAGCTAGGGACACCGGTCAGTGCGAGAGCGCCGTGTGGAGTGCCGTGGTACGCAATGGTTCGGCTGATGACTTTGTGCTTGTTGGGCTTGCCCGTCAATTTGAAGTACTGCTTGGCAACCTTCCACGCGCTTTCGACCGCTTCACCGCCACCGGTGGTGAAGAACACCCGATTGAGGTCGCCTGGTGCGCGATGCGCGATGCGCTCAGCCACCTCAATGGCCTTGGGATGGGCGTAACTCCAGATCGGGAAGTACTCCAGTTCCTTGGCCTGCTTGGCCATAGCGTCGGCAATCTCGTCTCGCCCGTGGCCGGCATTTACTACGAATAGGCCGGACAGGCCGTCAAGGTACTTGCGGCCTTGGTCGTCCCAGATGTAGGCACCTTCACCCTTAACGATGATGGGCACGTTGCCACCATCGTTAAAGCTCGAGTGGCGCGTGAAGTGCATCCACAGGTGCTTGCGCGCCTTTTCGGCAAGGTCGGCAGCACTAAATTCAGACGCGTTCTTTGACGTGGTCATCGTGTACCCCATGTGTAGATTTGTTTACGAAGTTTCAGGTAGACGAAACTCTCGGTGGTGCGAACGCCTGGAATGGCGCGGATCTTTTGGTTGAGCAGTTCCAGCAGCCTGTCGTCATCTTCACAAACAACTTCGACGAGTAGATCGAACGAACCAGCGGTAATGACTACGTAGGAAACTTCGGGTATCTCTGCCAATGCATCGGCGACAGTTTCCATATCTCCGTCGGTGCCGATGCCGATCATGGCTGCGCGAGGAAATCCCACTTGCATCGGATCGGTGACCGCCACAATTTGCATCGCGCCGGTGGATACCAACTTGGCTACCCGCTGACGCACCGCAGCCTCCGACAGACCGACGACTTTGCCGATCGTCGCGTACGGTCGGCGACCGTCCTCTTGCAGTTGCTCGATGATTGCCTTGCTCACAGCATCTAAAACGACGGCTTCAGATCGTTCCCGGATGGGTGAGACAGAGGCAGGCATGTGTCTATTATGCCCTTTGCTTAAACATTCAGCAAATGAATCCGTTGTCTTAAGCCCCTGATTGTACGAATTTCGTAGTCTTTCGTGCTAGAACCCTGCGTTAACCGTAGGCCTGACCTAGGGTTGTGCCTAGTAGGAGGCTAGATCTGGTCTAGATCTAGCCTGCGAACGGGGCAGATCACAGTCGGAGCGCAAGGGAGCACGCCATGAGTCGAGTAGTCCGCAATGTGATCAATGGAGAAGTTGTCGATGCCGCTGATGGTCGAACTACGGATCTGATTGATCCGACCACAGGTGAGGTGTTCGGCACCGCAGCTCTGAGCGGTAGCGCCGATGTTGATCGAGCGTATGCGTCAGCATCCAAGGCATTCGAGACCTGGCGCGATACCACTCCGGCTGAGCGTCACGCAGCCATGCTCAAGATCGCCGATTTGATTGAAGCGCGTGCCGACGAGTTCGTCCAAGCCGAATCCCAAAACACCGGCAAGCCGATCGGCTTGACCGAGTCGGAAGAAATTCCTCCGATGCTCGATCAGATTCGATTCTTCGCAGGTGCTGCACGCATCCTTGAAGGTCGCGCCGCGGGTGAATACATGAGTGGGCATACCTCGTTTATTCGCCGCGAACCCATTGGTGTGGTTGGACAGGTCACTCCGTGGAACTACCCCATGATGATGGCCGTATGGAAGTGGGCACCGGCCATTGCGGCGGGCAACACGGTCGTGATGAAGCCATCGGACACCACTCCGGTGACGACCTCGCTCATGGCCGAAATCATCAATGAAGTTCTGCCCCCCGGCGTATTCAATGTGGTGTGTGGCGACCGCGAAACAGGCAAGTTGGTGGTGGAGCACCCCCGCGCAGACATGGTGGCCATTACCGGTTCCACGCGCGCCGGAGCCCAGGTAGCCGCCTCAGCGGCCCCGGACATCAAGCGAGTGCACCTGGAATTGGGTGGCAATGCGCCCGTCATTGTTTTCGATGACGCAGATGCCGAAGCTGCGGCCGAAGCCATCGCTGTTGCCGGCTTCTTTAACGCTGGTCAAGACTGCACGGCAGCGACTCGCGTTATCGCCACTCCTGGTGTTTACCCCGCACTCGTTGCTGCATTAACCGAGCAGGCCAAGAACACGGTGACGGGTCCGCCGTCAAATGAGGATGCGTTGTACGGCCCATTGAACAATGCGAATCAGTTGGCCCATGTGTCGAGCTTCTTTGACAACGTGCCGGCCCACGCGGTGGTGAATACCGGTGGGGCTCGAGTAGGGGAGTCGGGCTACTTCTTTGCGCCCACGATTG
>CAMCVY010000086.1 GCA_945881995.1 Bifidobacterium breve
GAGCGCCCAATCGGCCACCGCGGGCGCCCAAGAAGACGGCATCGCTGGGAGTGCCGGCTCGGATGAGCGCCACACGACCAGAGGCGATCCACGCCTCTAAGGCGCGTTGAGCTGGTTTGCCCATCGGAACCGTGCGCTCCTTTTTGCCCTTACCAAAAACTCGGACCGTCGATCGGTCCCAATTCAGATCAGCTAGGTCGAGTGCCGTGAGCTCACTGACTCGAATTCCGGTCGCATACAACAACTCCATGATGGCCACATTGCGCAGTGCAACGGGAGCGCCGTCATCGGCTACATCAGCGGCAGCATCCAAGACCACCACCATGTCATCGGCGCGAACGACTTCTGGCAACGTGCGATGCGACTTGGGAGAGGCAAGTCGCGAGCCGGGATCCTCAGCAATTAATCCCGTGCGTTGGATCCATGCCGTGAAGGCTCGAGCAGCAGCAGCATGTCGAGCCAAGGTGGTGCGGGCGCGCCCCGTACTTTGTTGGCGGGCCAGCCACGAACGAAGCGTGGATAACGACAATTGATCAACCGAGGTGACCCCCAGTCGCTGGGCGTGGACCAGCAACGACTGCACATCATTGGCATAGGCCCGCACCGTGTGATCGGATAAACCACGCTCATCACGAAGGTGAACCACAAAAGCATCAAGGGCTTCCTGCAACGGCGCTGCGATGTGGGCATCGCCAGAGTCATTGACAGGGGAAGTCATGCCTCCACCGTGGCTTAAAGTCACGCGTACAGCAAGAACCAACGCCCGTCTCCGGGCAAATAGTGCAGCCGTCCCGCCTGTTCACCACGGATTCAACAGTTCCCGCACGTCATCGGCAGACGTCACCAAAGTGGCACCATCGCGAATTAATTCATGGGTTCCGACCGACATCATGGAGGTCACCGGACCTGGCACCGCCATGACGTCGCGACCGAGTTCTAGTGCTCGCGTTACCGTGCTGGCACTCCCGCTGCGCGCCGCCGCTTCGACAACTAGCGTGGCGCCCCCGAGCGCTGCGATCAGTCGATTGCGTGCAAGAAACCCCTGACGGGTGGGATGCATTCCAGGCGGAAGCTCAGTCATCACCACACCGGTAGCCATGACCGCGTGAAGCAGCGAGGTGTTGCCGACCGGATAGACCTGATCAATGCCATTGGCTAGTACCGCGATCGTCACGCCTTGAGCAGCAAGCGCCCCACGATGCGCCGCGGTATCGATGCCAAACGCCCCACCAGAGACGATCACTACTCCCTCGCCTGCAAGATTGGCGGCGATCTCGTGCGCCATCGTCGTCCCGTAGTTCGTGGCAGCGCGCGCACCAACCATCGCAACGGAGTATTCCGGTTTCACGTTCTGTGACCTGGGGACTCCGCGCATCCACATCACCCAAGGGCAACGGGCCTGCAGGTCGTTGAGCGCATCGGGCCACAAGTCATCGCCGGGAATGACCACGTGCGCTCGGCACTCCTGCGAGACATCCAGGGCCTGCTGAACTGCTGTGCCGGGGTCATTGGGCAATCGTTTGAGGTAGGTAGCCGATCGTCGTAAGGTGCTGCGCCGACTCAGCAGAGCCTCGACTACGGCGGTGGCTCCACCAGCATTCAGGTGCTCATGGAGTTGGGAATCCCCCACCGATGCCACCATCGCCAAGAGCACCCGTGCGGTGCGTTCATTCCATTGCATCAGGGCGCAATCCGTGCCGAATCGTTGCGCAAGGTGACCGCTTCTTGGACATCAGGGAGCGTGGGCCGAGCACGACCGGCCAAATCAGCAAGAGTCCAGGACACCCGTAACACTTTGTCCATCCCACGACCGCTGACCACGGACTTTTGGTCCCGCAGCCACCCCAATGCTGGTTTCGGAATTGCCAAGGGACCTGAGCCCTTCAATTGCGAACCAGCAACGGTGGCGTTGGAATCACACCCGGTGCCTTCGAGCCGAGCTGCCATGCGATCGGCTGCGGCTTGAACGCGAGCGGCCACAGTGGTGCTGGACTCTTCAGCCTCGGTGTCACTCAGTAGGACCGCGCGATCCACGCCGTGCGTGTGCACCACCAGATCAATACGGTCGAGCAACGGCCCGGAGATCTTGTGGGCATAACGGCGACGCTGCATCGGAGTGCAATGACAACCCAGACCGCGCTGATCAGTTGAGCCACACGGACAGGGGTTCGCCGCAAGGACTAACTGAAAGCGTGCGGGAAAATGTGCCACAAATCCTGACCGTGCCACTCGCACAAATCCAGACTCCAGGGGTTCACGCAGTGAATCCACCACCGACCGAGCAAACTCGGGGGCTTCATCAAGGAACAAGACCCCGCGGTGGGCGCGCGACACAGCGCCCGGCTGTGGTCGCCCGCTGCCACCGCCCACCATGGCAACCAGGGTTGCGGTGTGGTGGGGGGCTTCAAAGGGCGGACATTGCATTAATGGATGCAACGGATCCAGTGATCCATCGAGCGAATGGATCGCCGTGATTTCCTGAGCTGCTTGCCGAGACAACGCAGGCATGATCGTCGGCAAGCGTTCAGCCAACATGGTCTTGCCGGCACCAGGAACACCCATCATGAGCAGGTGATGTCCGCCAGCTGCAGCTACTTCGAGTGCGCGCTTGGCTAATGGCTGGCCCTGCACTTCGCTGAGGTCCAATCGATGCGCTACAGACTGACGTCTTGAGGATCGTTCATGCCGCGACTGTGGGGTGGCTGGCTCATCGGTGCCCGATAACACCGCAAAGGCATGGGCCAACGAGTGCACACCGATGACGCGCACCTGCTCGACGAGCCCGGCCTCCTCCACATTGGCCGCTGGGACAATCACCGAGCGCATTCCAGCACGAGCAGCCGCCAGCACAGCAGGTAAGACTCCGCGCACTGCGCGTACCTGACCATCGAGAGCTAATTCCCCCAAGATCACGGTGTCAGCGATGGACTCAAGGGGCAATGCCTGATCAGCGGCCATCATGGTCAGAGCAATTGCTAGATCCGTCACCGCTCCGGCCTTGGGGATCCAGGCAGGTGACAAGCTAATCGTGACGCGCTTTGCTGGCCAGCGGTGACCACTATTGACCAAGGCAGCTCGAACTCGATCCTTGGCTTCGTTGACACCCCGATCGGGTAGACCCACGATGGATGTGCCGACGACACCATCGGCTAAGTCAACTTCTACATCAACGATTGCACCATCGACCCCGATGAGCACCACGCCCTTGGAGCGGGCGATCCCTGAATCAGACGACATGTTGGTGATGAGTTAGTTCCGGCTCGCCCATTCCTGAATCAACAATGGCCACCACATCAAAACGCAGCTCCCGCGGGCCTAAGCCTTGTTCCTGTAGCCAGGCGAATGCCAGACGTTGCAATCGATTGGCCTTTTGTGCCGTGATGGCTTCAAACGGCGAACCAAAGCGGTGGGAGCTTCGAGTTTTGACCTCACACATCACCACCACATCGCCATCGCGCGCCACGATGTCGATCTCGCCCATCGAACAGCGCCAATTGCGGTCGAGGATGACCAGCCCTTGATCAAAGAGGTAGGTCGCCGCGAGGTTTTCGCCGCGACGACCAAGGACGAGGTGATGGCGCATGCTGGCTTTCATGGCGCACAGCATGGACCGATCGCAGGCAAAGACTCACTGGTCGATCGATGAGTGGGCTAAAAAGATCAGACGAACACCTTGCTGCGTGACACGTTAGGTGAGGGAACCAAATTCCGGACTGGCAGGGTGTGCCAACTCCTCCACCTGAACATCCTTAAACGTCATCAAACGCGCATTACGGATGAAACGCGCCGGACGATGGTTATCCCAAATCCAGGCATCGTCAACAACGACTTCAAAGTAGGTCTGCCCGGCCGGCGTGAGTTTGGTTTCTACTTCCACGCTATTGCACAGGTAAAAGCGCTGATCAGTTTCAACCGCGTACTTGAACATGGCGAAGACGTCCCGATATTCCTTGAACAACGTGAGTTCGGTGGCGGCCTCATAGTTTTCCAATTCATCCGAACTCATGTGAGCACCTTCCCCTTCGACGACGTTCCTCTCGTCGAGGAGGACTTCACTGTAGATGACATTTCAATGCCGTGAAGGTGCGCTGCTGAAATAACTGGCGCGAACGAGTAGCGATGGACAGCCTTGGGTCCATGGACAACCAAAGCCTGGCGATGGGCCGCGGTGACGTATCCCTTGTGGCCGGCAAAACCATACTCAGGAAATTGTTGATCAAGCTCACACATGATCCGGTCTCGGGTGACCTTGGCGATGATGGAGGCTGCCGCCACGGAAGCACACACTTGATCACCTTTCCAGACCGCTAACGAGGGAATCGGCAAACCTTTGATGGGATAGCCGTCAGTCAACGCATATTGCGGAACGACAGACAACCGTGCGATGGCTCGGCGCATTCCTTCGAGGTCAGCGTGATGCACACCGAGCACATCAATTTCAGCTGGTTCCACCACCACCACAGAAACCGCGATCGCCTGACTCATGATCGTGTCAAACAGGGCTTCGCGTCGTCGCGGTGTCAGCGCCTTCGAGTCATTGACCTGCGCGAGGTCATCGCCCAACACCACGGCTGCCACAACGAGTGGGCCGGCGCAGGCGCCTCGGCCGGCTTCATCAACGCCGGCTACTGGACTAAAGCCGCGTAACGTGAGTGCAGACTCGTAGCGACGCAAATCGCGCTTCGTGGTGGTCGACGCTGCCATTTTCATCGGCCTATTTCCCTGCGGGATTGACCGGAATAGAACTAAACGTTTCTGGCACTCGCAAGACCGACCACCGACTCACCGGCCAACCCACCCACACGCCACGACCGAGAACTTTGTCGACCGGGACAAAGGGGCCAGCCGGATCCTGTTGATGGAAACGCGAATCCCCTGACTCCGAGCGGTGGTCTCCCATCACCCACAGGGAACCCACGGGGACCGTGACGTTGAACGGCTCATCGCTAGGAGCGTCCCCGGGATAAAGGTAGGACTTCTCGTCCAATGCCTGACCGTTGACTGACATCCGTCCTTGCGCATCACAACACACGACTTTGTCACCACCGACACCGATCACGCGCTTGACCAAGTCCCGATCAGAAGGCGACGCTGCTAAGCCCACGATCGAGAACGCCTTGCGAACCGATCGTTGCACAATATTTCCCTGGTCAAATCCTGCCGACAGCCAATTAGAAGGATCGCTGAAGACGACGACATCACCGCGATGGATTTCGCCAAAATGGGTGCTGAGCTTATTGACCAGAATTCGGTCCTCAGGAAGCAAAGTGTTTTCCATGGAACCCGATGGAATCCAAAAGGCTTGGAACACGAAAGCGCGAACCAGAGAACTTAAGACCAACGCGATGACGATGATGATGGCGATTTCTTTGGCTGCAGACCAGCCAACCTTTGTATCCTCTTTTTCTTTTTCGGTTGCGGCAAGGCCATCACCCTCCTCACTGGGCAGACCTGCTGGTGAGTCGCTCACTAAGACTTACCCTTCTGGGCCTCAATGGCAGGCTGCTTAAAAGTTTCGGGGATGGGGAGTCGGCTCAAACTGTTGAAGGGGAACGTTACGACAAAAGCTCGACCAACGACGCGATCTTGAGGCACAAAACCCCCACCCGGGGTGCCGATGCGCGATCGAGAGTCAGCCGAGGCCGAACGGTGATCCCCCATCACCCACAGTTTCTTGTCTGGTACGAGGACATCAAAGGGCGTCAAGGATGAGGCATCACCGGGATAGAGATAGCTCTTTTCATCCAGTGGCACACCGTTGATCGTCATGCGCCCTTGGGCGTCACAACACGCAACGCGATCGCCTGGTAAGCCAATGAGTCGCTTGATGTAGTCCGTCTCGGAATTTTGAGCCAGGCCAAAAACATTTTGTACGCCGCGGATCGCGCCATCAATCAGATTGGATGCCGGTAGTGGCTCGGAATTTTCCGGCGACAAGACACCTTGGGCATTGAAGACGATCACCTCGCCGCGCTTAATGTCGCGAAAGCCATAACTCACCTTGTCAACGAGTACACGGTCGTTAATGAGCAAGGTGTTTTCCATCGATCCGGAGGGAATAAAGAACACCTGGAAAACGAAAGTCTTCATTAAGTACGCGGCCAACAACGCCACGATGATCAAAATCGGAAGTTCCTGCCAAAAGGGTCGATTGGGCATCAATCGTCGATGGCGACCAGAAGTTGCTTGGGCCTCATCCTTTGCCTTGCGTTCTTTGCGCGAACTGCGAGGCGGTTTGACACCCTTGGGAGCGCGATGACTCGCGCGCCCTGCTTCCGATGCATCAAGGCTGGCATCGGTTGGCAATCCCACCACGGCATCATCCATAGTCGTATAAGCCTAGTGGTCAAAGCGGTAGCGAAGCACTCACTCACACAGGCTCAGGTTTGAGCCAAAGGGAGGATGTTAGGAGTTTGCGGGGGTGTCGCGCTTTTCCTTGATCTTGGCCTTCTTGCCGCGAAGGTCGCGCAGGTAGTAGAGCTTGGCGCGACGCACATCACCGCGGGTGACGACTTCAATCTTTTCGACCACAGGGGTGTGGACTGGGAAGGTGCGCTCGACGCCAACACCGAAGCTGATCTTACGAACCGTGAAGGTTTCCTGCAGGCCACCACCCTGGCGGCGAATGACTACACCCTGGAAGATCTGGATTCGCGAACGAGTTCCTTCAATAACGCGCACGTGAACCTTGACGGTGTCACCGGGGCGGAAGGCAGGGATGTCGTTGCGCAATGACGCAGCATCAACAGAATCAAGGGTATTCATCAGTTCGCTCCTTCGCAGGCGCCACAGGTCGACCACGTGAAATCAAGTGATGCTCGGGGTGATTAATCACGGTGAGGTGGCGCTCCCCTGTGGCGGAGATGCCGACCGGATTAATGCTTCGTAAGTGTGACACAGGCGGGATTTAGCGGATCCAGCGCCCTTGGTCTTCGCGCCAGCCAAG
>CAMCVY010000087.1 GCA_945881995.1 Bifidobacterium breve
GCTTGCGAGATTTCTCGGCTGAGGTCCGTGGGTTCGTTCAACGTCTTGGACCGCGTGATGGTGGTGAAGTCGGCAAAGCGCACCTTGATCGACACCGTGCGCCCCACCAAACCTTGCTTACGCAATCGCGCTGCAACGCGAGTGGCCAACCGCAAGATTTCGCGATGCAAAATCGCTGGATCATCCACGTCTTGTTCAAAGGTGTGTTCGGCGCCAATGGATCGCTCACCGGCATCGGCTACGACGCTGCGATCATCTTTGCCCCAGGCCAGTGCATACAAATGTTCACCGGTTGCTTTGCCCAAGGCTCGTTGCAACGTCTTTTCCGGCGTGTGTGCCACCTCGCGAACAGTGTTCAAACCTAGGCGCTTGAGTTGTTCTTCGGTCTTGGCTCCCACTCCCCACAGTGCTCCAACCGGTAAGGGATGCAAGAACTCCAGGACTTGATCGGCCGGAACAACAAACAACCCATCGGGCTTGGCCGCATTGGTCGCTAATTTGGCCACGAACTTCGAGGTGGCCACCCCGACCGAGCAGGTAATGCCTTGCTCTGCCTGGACTCTGGCCCGAATCAGGTCGCCGATGTGCGCTGCGCTTCCCACCCGACGCAAGGCTCCCGAGACATCCAAGAACGCTTCGTCTAACGACAGCGGCTCGACATAGGGCGTGAAGGATTTGAAGATTTCCATGACCGCTTTGGACACTTGCGAATAGCGCGACATGTGCGGTGTGAGGATCGTGGCTTGCGGACAGATGCGGTGGGCTTGGGTCACCGGCATCGCGGAGCGCACACCCAATGCACGGGCTTCATATGTTGCACTCAGGACCACGCCGCGGCTGGTACCGCCGCCGACGATGACCGGTGTGCCAACAAGTTCGGGGTGATCAATTAATTCCACTGAGGCATAAAACGCATCCATGTCCACGTGCAAGATCGTGCAACCGGTGTCATCACCACGCGCAGCACTGCTGTCTGCTTGTGGCACTTGGCGACCCCGACTCATGGCTTCATTGTCCCGCTCTTGGCTCTCTGGTCATACCTCTTGACCTCAGGTTCGGGAGCTAATAGATCAAGCACCGCCCCTAAGCCCTCGCTTTGATACACCTCATACAACTGGGTCAAATCCCATGCCTGCAGGCCGCGAATCGAAATTCCCTTCGGCCCAGTACGCCGGGTGACCCCACGAATCACCAGTAGCCAGCCGGAAAACACCTGATGCAGTGTCTGGGCTGAAGCGCTGTCAAAGAAGGCCACATCCACTGGTCCGGTGGAATCATCCATGGTCAAAAACACCACGCGACGACCCGAACGCACCGGTGGGGTTTGCGTTGACACCTTGACCCCGGCAACCAAAACATGGCTTTGTGACCGCGTGGTCAACAAATCTTTTGACCGCACCACGTTGAGTCGATCCAACAGTGCGGAATAAAAATCCACGACATGGCGACTGGCATCAAGACCGAGGACTTCAAGTTCAGCACGCACGCTTTCGGCCGATGTCATCTCCGGTAGCCCCGTGGGCACCAACGAACTTGCTGGATCAATCGCAGCCACTAACGACAACTGACCGGTACTGGCACGAGAGCGCGTGGTCTTGGTTGCTTGATCGAGATCAGCCAGTTGCAATAACAAGTCGCGGCGCGTAATGCTCGCCGACTGCGCCGATGCGACAGAGCCCGGTGAAAGTGGGCCCAGCGAAAGAGAACCCAGCGAAAGAGAACCTAGCGAAATCCCGTGTAGCGAATCAAAGGCCCCCACGCTGATTAGCCGCTCAATCACAGGCCGAGAAACCTTGGCACGTAAGAAGAAATCGGCTAAATCAAGGTAGGGACGAGCTTGAATAATCCGGCCTACTTCGTCCTCACTAATCCCGGCGACATCACTAAGTGCAAGGCGGATCCCGAACCCATCCCCCACGGGTTCCACGCGATAGACCCGATCCGATGCCTGCACATCCAGTGGCAACACTTCAATGCCTAACTGGCGCGCATCATCGAGGATGACGCGCTTGGGATACATCCCTGGATCGTGAGTGAGCACTCCGGCAAGAAAGGCTGCTGGGTGATGCGTCTTGAGCCATGCTGATTGGAAAGTCGGTAACGCGAAAGCTGCGGCGTGGGCTTTGCAAAAACCAAAGGATCCAAACGCACACAACACATCCCACACCTGCTCGACCACCACGAGGCTGTAACCGCGATCAAAGGCTGCCGGATAAAACCAGGCGCGCAGTTGTGGGTAGTTGTCTCGATTGCCCAATGCGCGACGCACTTCATCGGCCCGCGCCAAGCTCACGCCGGCAAACAGCGACACGATGCGCAAGACCTGTTCATGAAAGACCACCACCCCGCACGTGGCCTCGAGGATCGGGCGCAGGTCCGGGTGCAGATAAACCGCAGGAGCCCAGCCCTGCCTGGCCTGTAGGAACGGCGTGATCATGTCCGAGGCCACCGGCCCGGGGCGAAACAGGGAAATATCGATGATCAAATCGTCAAAGGTTTCGGGCGCGAACTTACCTAACAGTTCACGCTGACCTGGGGATTCGATCTGAAAACATCCCAAAGTGCGAGTGGAACGAATCAATTCAAAGGTGGGCTCATCGGTTAAGGCAACCTGTGCCCCATTGTCGAGTTCGATGCGAACATTCTCGACGCGCTCAATCTCATCGAGCGCATAAGACATTGCTGACTGCATCCGCACACCGAGCACATCAAGCTTGAGCAACCCCAATTCCTCAACATCGTCTTTATCAAACTGACTCATGGCAAAACCTGCTGAACTGGGTTCCACCGGTGTGCGATCAAGTAACGAAAGGTTGGACAACACGATTCCGCACGGATGCATCGCGGTGTGTCGAGGCAAGCCGTCGAGTTCCTCAACTAAGTCCAGTACCAACGCCATTCGGCTTGAGGACTTTCCAAAGCCGCCCTCGCGCAGTTCCGGGATGTTCTCGAGCGCTGAGCGGATATCGCGGGCCTTGATATGCGGGAAAACCTTGGCAAATCGGGAAATTTCGCCGCTTTCCATGCCTAGCGCACTGCCAACATCGCGAATGGCATGCCGGACGCGTTAGGTGTCAGTCATGGCCACGCAGGCCACGCGTTGCGCGCCGTACTTATCAAAGATGTGTTGATAGATCTCGAGTCGTCGAGCAGATTCCACATCAAGGTCAATGTCAGGCAACTGCACGCGCAACGGCGACAAGAAGCGTTCAAAGAGCAATCCGTGAGCGATGGGATCCACACCAGAAACATCGAGTAAGTGATTGACCAAACTGCCAGCACCCGAACCACGAGCGGCAACACGAATTCCTAGACCGCGAATCATCTCGACGATGTCGGCCACCGTCAGGAAGTACGACGCGAATCCCAAGTGTTCAATCACGCCTAGCTCAACGTCTAAGCGCTCAGTAACCACGCGATCGCCGCGAGTAAACCCGCGACGACTCAGTCCGGCTTCACAGCGTTGGCGCAAAACTTGGTTCACCCCCGCGGGAGCTTCTGGCAAGTGCGCTTGCCCTAGCCCCAGGTCGCCCTGCAGATCGAGCACACAACTGCGCGCCAATTCATCAGTGACCGCTAATAGGCGGTTAGCCACCAGCTGGGTTGAGCCCACGGCGGCCCGATCAGCGATTTCGTGGGCAATTTCGGCCATGTGCTGACTACTGGCCAGGTGCCCATTGGAGTTAACCCGGTCAAGGTGGCGCTCATCGAGCATCACGAGCCGTCGAGCAGCATCGAGAACATCGACCACTCGTCCTTGTTCTGGGCGAGCATGCCGCACCGCATTAGTCAGCACCGGTGTGATGTGTTCATCGACAGCGCATCGCAACATCCGTGCCGCAAGTGCTGTTGAGCGAGACACTGCGCGCGGATCGCGATCATTGGCCCGGTGGGAAATCAACTCCATGCGCAGTTGCTCGCTGCCAAAGAGGGATTTCCAGCGCGCTAACTCTGTGCACGCTTGCTGTTCACGTTTATGAATCAATGCCGAACCGATTAAAGAATCTGGACCAAGCAACACCACGATCGCAGGATTGCCGGTCATGACTTCCTCAATTTTTTCCCAGGTCAATACCGGGTTGGCGCGTTCGGTATGTGCGGCGCTGACTAGTCGACACACTTGCGCCCAACCAGCTGCGCCTTGAGCCAGAAAACTCACGCGAGGCAATCGCGCATCTACGAAGGCACCACCGCGAGCTGGAGTGCGCGCAACACCGCGTTGTGTAGGAATACCCGAACTTGTTAATAAGCCTGAAAAGGCCAAATCCACGCCTAAAATCGGGGAAATGCCGACCTTTTGGCAGGCCAAGACGAACTTGACTGCGCCATACACACCATCGCGATCAGTCAGTCCTAATGCGGGTTGACCTAACGATGCGGCGCGTTCTACGAGTTCGAGTGGATGTGATGCACCGTGCTTCATGGACCAACCAGAAGCTACTCGCAGATGAGTGAACGGTTGGTCTTGAGCGGCAGCCACTAATCAGCCGCGCGCGCGAGTGACCATGCTCCATCACCATCGCGCACTAAGTCGTAGACACCGACTTGCGCTTGTTCACCAGCGCGAGCTTCTACCCGCCAAATAGTGCGATCAAGTTCAGGGGTGGTGTCGATGCTTTCATGCGATTCGCGCCCAAGGACTGCCCGCACTGCTTTGGACCGCCACCATGCGGTGCCTTCGACCCAAAAACCTAAAACGGCACGCACTCGATACCGGCGACTAGCGCGCGCTCGTGATGCTGGCCGACAAAACTGCACCGGCACGCCTTCGCGGCATTGCACTTCAATCACTTCGACTCGCATGTGCCCTCACTCCAAACAAGAAACCATCGACTAGTTGCTCTGCTCGTGATACCTGTGTGCTGCTGAATTGGTGACGATCAACCGGTCTGATTCAGGTGCGGCCTTCCCCGCACACACCGTCCTCAGACCGGCACGACCAGCGCCGGGGGTCAAAGACCGGCAGCTGGGCTGATCGCCACAGTGATGCGGGCTGCGAGACCGCACCACACCTAGGGCCCGACTGGGTGGGGGAACCCGTAGACATCCCTAGATTGTTGAACTTTCGAGCCCCTGATTAGAACAGGTGTTCGAATACATCTAACAGTAAACCCCACCCCTGACACTGCCGTCAAGAGGCTCTAGCCCTAGCCCGTGGGACAGTTGTGCCTATGGATGGTTCTCTGCTTGCTCCCCAACGCCCGTGGTGGCGCCCCCCGGTTGGCGTGGTCCTGCTCGTGATCATCGCCCTGGGCATCATCGGCTTCGCAGTCTGGAAAATCGTTGGCTGACACTGAGTCGATCCTTCAACACCCGCGCGTGCTTGAAGTCGTTACTGCGTTGCGAGCTGCAGACCTCCATGACGCAGCTGAAAACATCGCGGTGCTCGACGACTCTGCTCCTACTGCCGCTGCTGCGGCGGAACAACTGGGATGCGAACTCGGTGCCATTGCTAACTCCCTGATCTTTTCTGTTAATGGTGAACCGCTGATGATTCTGACCAGTGGCGCGCATCGCGTCAACACTGCTTTCGTCGCTGATTTTCTTGGCGTGGCTTCTCTTGATCGCGCTGATGCAGATTTTGTTCGCACACATACTGGTCAAGCCATCGGAGGTGTTGGACCTGTTGGACATCCACACCCCATCGGCACTTTGGTCGACATTGACTTAATGAATTACGACGTGGTGTGGGCCGCAGCCGGACACCCGCACACGATGTTTCCCACCACTTTTGACGACCTGGTGCGCATGACTGAAGGCACTGTGACGCAGGTAGAGCCATGACCCACGTCCGACTGCATTTTTGGGGTGTGGCCAACCGCCATATCCCCTCCGCCCTGGCCCGGATGGGCACTAGCCGCCTGGATTTACGCGGAATTGAGCACCTGAGCTTTGCCAAATTGCTGGGCACTGCCAAGCCGACCACCTTCACTCCCACCGCCACCGATTTCAACCACTGGGGATTGCTGACCGTGTGGGATGACCAACAAGCAGCCATTGAATTTGATAACACCCGTGTTCCCAAATCGTGGGGACTGATCGCGGATGAAACTTTGCGCATCGACATGACTCCGATTGCCAGTCATGGTCAATGGGCTAAGCGTGAACCGTTTGGCAATCCTGTGCCGGCCAAAGTTGAAGGACCGGTTGCTGCGATTACTCGCGCGCGGATTCGGCCCAACAAAATGTTGGAGTTTTGGAAAGCATCAGAAAAAGTTGCGCGCTCGCTCAGCAGTGCTGACGGACTGGTTCTGACCAGCGGCATTGGTGAATCCCCCTTAGGCCTGCAAGGAACCTTTAGTGTGTGGGAATCGGCTGAAGCTATGCGCACGTTTGCCTACACTCAGCCCGCACACACTGAAGTCATCGATCAAACCCCGGTCATCAAGTGGTACGCCGAGGAACTGTTCGCGCGCTTTGCCGTCAATTCGATGAAGGGTCGCTTTGCTGGCATGGACTTTGACCTGTCGGGACCAGCCCATGACTAGCCAACCAACCCTGCAAAAGCCTGTACTGCCATGGGTTTTAGCCGGTATCACGGTGTTGATGCAGGTCGCCTATCCCCTGACTTCTGGCCAAACGCGAACGAGCTTGACCATCGTCACCGTCGTGATGTTTTTCCTCGCTTCCACATCGCATGCATTGTTGGTTCGCGGCCTGAAGTGGACTGCGGGTTATGTTGCCATCAGCGTCATCGGTGGATGGCTCATTGAATATGTCGGCCACACAACAGACTTTCCTTTTGGCCCCTACGGCTACACCACGTCGTTGGGCTGGCAATTACTTGGCGTGCCGCTCGTGATTCCGCTGGCGTGGTCGATGATGGCTTACCCCGCATTGGTCGTAGGACAAACCATGATGCGCGGGCGATGGGGATCAATACTGATTGCAGCAGTGGCTCTTGCCTCGTGGGATCTGTTCCTTGACCCGATGATGGTC
>CAMCVY010000088.1 GCA_945881995.1 Bifidobacterium breve
CTTGGAAGGCTTAATCACCAGCGGAAATCCGAAAGCTTTTTCGACCGCGTCGAGCACGGCGCCGGCACCTAATTCGCGGAAGGCCTCATGCGGTAAAACCACCATTTCAGGCGTAAAAATGCCGTTTCTAGCCAAAATAGTCTTGGCGAGGGGCTTGTCATAGGTCAGTCGGCAGGCCTCGGGATTTGACCCTACGTAGGGCAACTTCAGTAGATCCAGGACGTCGCGAATCGCACCGTCTTCACCGGCAGCTCCATGGAACATCGGGAAGATGCAGTCGGGTGGATCGGCAATTAACGAAGGCAACAAATCAATATTCATATCACGCTCGTCAACGTCGACTCCACGGTTGCGCAGTGCTTCGGAAATGCGACGACCAGAACGCACCGAGACATCGCGTTCATGGGACAAGCCACCGGCGAGAACTACAACACGAAGTGCAGAGTCAGAACTCATTAGACGACATCCGGTCCGGGAGTTGATCCCTGTGATGAAACTGACGGCCGAGCGGCACCAAGGGTGCCGAAGGTATGCATGAGCTTGAGTTCTTCATTGATCACACCACCGAGGCGACGCACTCCCTCACGGATGCGATCGGGCTCGGGGAAGCTGTAGGACAGTCGAATCGATTGCCGGCCATCCCCATTGATGTAAAAGGCGGTGCCAGGCACGTAGGCCACGCGGGCGGTCACGGCCCGAGGCAGCATCGCGGTGCCATCCATCCCCTCCGGCAGGGTCACCCAGACGTAGAAACCGCCGGTGGGATGGGTCCAGGTGGTGCCATCGGGCATGTACTGGGTCAGGGCTTCGAGGGTGGCATCGCGGCGCTCGCGGTACACCTCGCGGAAGATCTTGATCTGGTCCATCCACGGTTGGGTGTCCAGATAGGTCGAAATGGTGAGCTGCGAAAAGGCGGGAGGGCACAAGACGGCGGACTCCGCGGCCAAGGTCAATTTCTCGCGGACACCGTGCGGAGCAACAGCCCATCCAACACGAATTCCGGCTGCGAACGTCTTACTGAATGAGCCGAGATAGATCACACCATCGGAGTCATGTGAGCGGATCGCTTGCGGAATGTGACCATCAAATCCGAGCAAGCCGTAGGGGTCATCTTCGATGATGAGCACTCCTGCGCTTTGACAAATTTGCAGAATTTCCATGCGGCGATCTTGGGGTTGGGACAAGCCCGCGGGGTTGTGAAACGTCGGAATGGTGTACACGAATTTGGGAGTTTTGCCTTGTGCTGCAAGGGTTTTAAGGCGTTCGCGTAGCGCCTCAGGATTGAGTCCGTGTTCATCCATGGCGACGTGCTCGACGTCTACTTGGTAGGCCCGGAAAACACCGAGTGCGCCGACGTACGATGGAGCTTCAGCAATGATTACGTCACCGGGATCGCAAAAAATTCGCGTGATCAGGTCCAAGGCCATTTGTGATCCGACGGTGACAATAACGTCATCGGGGTGCGGGGCGATTCCTTGAAGCCCGACCATTTCGCAGATTTGTTCGCGTAGTCGTGGGTCACCGTTGCCGCTGCCGTACTGCAACGCAACGTGTCCGCGAGTAGCCAACATGGTGGCCACGGCGGAGCTGACCGCTTCCATGGAAAGCGCAGCAATATTGGGCATTCCGCCGGCCAGCGAGACCACTTCAGGGCGCGAGGCGACGGCAAAAAGGGACCGGATTTCACTGGCGGTCATGCCGTGAGTGCGCTTGGCATACCGGGACAGGTGAGGGTCAAGCCGGTTTCCCAACGGGGATTCGCCGGATGGGGGCGCCATGTCACCTGCCTTCAATGCGGGACAGGAGCTGCAAAAGGCCACCGCCACGGGGAATGTCTAGGTCTAAGCATGAAGCATGGTGCCAGCGAACTCGCATTCGGTCCGGTGTGGCGTGTTGGGGCCTAAAACTATGGTCAGCCCGGGGAGTCAGGAGTGAACAGGTGCTGGACTCCCGAGGTGATGGCTTCGGCCACGACGTCGCGAAAGGCCGGATCGCTTAACCGAGCAGCATCGGTGGGGTTGCTCAGGTATCCAATTTCGACGCGGACCGCCGGCATGGTCGTCCAACGTAATAAGTCCCACGTTTTGCCATGCACGCGACCATCGGGCAAATCAGTGCGCGTGACGATTTCGTCTTGGATCAGTTGGGCTAGCCGTAGGCCAACCGACGAGTGCGTCGCGGCGTTGCCAAAAAAGTAGGTAGCTACTCCACGAGCTGACTCATTTGCCAGCGCATCAGCATGGATAGAGATCACCAGATCGGCGCCAGCGGCGTTACTAAATTCGGCGCGCGCTTGTTCGTCGAGGGCCGTGTCTAGGTCGACGGGGCGGCTCAAAAAGGCGGTTGCGCCCAGGGCCGTGAGGCGTCCTTCGACACGAGTGGCGATGTCAAAGGCGATGTTGGCTTCGCTCCACTCCAGCAGATCGGAGGTGCAGCCCGCATCGGGTCCGCCGTGGCCGGCGTCAACGACGACGATGCGCCCAGCCGGTGTTGATCCGTGGCGCAGCAAGGCCTCGTGCTCGCGAAGGGCTGCGGGGGCTCCGCCTGTGACTGATCTGGAGAGCCGATGCAAGGCCGCCAAGGTGGCCGGTCCACACGTTCCATCAGGAGTCAGACCGACGTTGCGTTGGAAATCGCACACGGCGTCAAAAGTCTGATGCCCGAAGATGCCGTCAATGCGCCCAGGGTCAAAACCCATGCCCGTCAAGCGCTGCTGCAATTGAGCGATGTCATCGCCGCGAAGCAGGTGGCTGACCTGATAGCTCAACAGGCGATCGCCCAAGGCCCAGTGGGCTTCATCGAGGGCTCGCACGGTGTGCGGTCCAACAATGCCGTCAACCAACAGCCCACGTTGTTGCTGGAAGTGACGAACCGCGAGGTCTAACCCCTCGTCGAAGAGGTCACCACCGGCGTCATCGCTGAGGTTGCCCAAGCCATTGAGGCGATCGCGAAATTCCAGGATGGCTGCACCAGAGTCACCGCGACGGAAGAGCGTCGGCACAGACGAGGGCATGGGAAGAGTGTGACTAAGGCTTAGGCGATGTAGTCAGCGAGGTCTTCGAGCAGCTTGGCCTTGGGCTTGGCGCCGACGATTTGCTTGACGACTTCGCCACCCTGGAAGACGTTCATGGTGGGAATGGAGCTCACGCCGTAGTTGGCCGCAATGCTGGGGTTTTCATCCACATTGAGCTTCACGATGGTGAGCTTGTCGCCGTGCTCGTTGGAGATTTCTTCCAAGATCGGACCCACCATGCGGCAGGGACCACACCACTCAGCCCAAAAGTCCACGAGCACGGGCTTGTCGCTCTGCAAGACATCGGCGGCGAAACTGGCGTCGGTCACGTTCTTGGTGGCCATGGGGTGCTCCTTAGGTGGGGGTCATGCATGGGTCTGGGGGTCAGGCGTTCGTCTGGTGGTCAAGGTCGGCAAGAAAGCGTTCTGCATCCAA
Organism: Bifidobacterium breve; assembly: GCA_945881995.1. Classification (GTDB taxonomy): domain Bacteria; phylum Actinomycetota; class Actinomycetes; order UBA12327; family UBA12327; genus AcAMD-2. The sequence continues at coordinate 3,449 of CAMCVY010000088.1, forward strand.
GGCTGCGGCACAGCCGGTCCCTGCTGCAGTGATGGCTTGACGATAGCGGTGATCAACGACATCACCGGCAGCGAAAACGCCGATTTGGTTGGTAGCGGTGGTGGGGTGCTGGACGTGGACGTAGCCTTCGTCGTCGAGATCAATTTGTCCCGCGAGCAGTTCCGAGCGGGGATCATGCCCAATGGCGACGAACAAGCCCGTGGCGTCCAGGTCTGATTCCGCCCCGGTCTTCACGTTCCGCACCCGCAATCCGGTGACTTTGTCCTCGCCTAAGACGTCAATGACTTCGGTGTCCCAGAGGAAGGAAATCTTTTCATTAGCGATGGCTCGGTCTTGCATGATTTTGGAGGCGCGGAGTTCATCGCGGCGATGAACGATGGTGACGGTCTTGGCAAAGCGGGTCAAGAACGTGGCTTCTTCCATGGCCGTATCCCCGCCGCCAACGACGACGATGTTTTGTTCCTTGAAGAAAAAACCATCGCACGTAGCGCACCAAGAAACCCCGCGCCCAGACAGACGCTTTTCGTTGGGAAGCCCAATTTCTCGGTACCCCGAGCCGGTGGCGATGATCACGCTGCGGGCCTGGTGGGTCACACCATCGCCGTCCACAACGGTCTTGATTGCACCGGTCAAATCAACGCTCGTGACGTCATCGGTAATGAATTCAGCACCAAATCTTTCGGCCTGCGCGCGCAAGTCGTTCATCAGGGCCGGGCCCTGAATACCCTCAGGAAAGCCGGGGAAGTTCTCGACCTCGGTGGTGTTCATCAAGGCTCCACCGGCGGTGACGGCACCTTCAAAAATCAACGGAGCCAAATTGGCCCGCGCCGCGTAAATGGCTGCGGTGTAACCCGACGGCCCGGAGCCAATGATGATGACGTTGCGAACGACCTCACTCACGGTGAATTTCCTTTGACTCAATGCGGCCTGCACAAGTGGTTGTGCCTTTAGGAACCGATCCTACGGGCGATTTGTTCCCGCTGATCCAGCGCCCGTTGGCCTAGCGCTGCCGGGGGATGTTCCGGACCTGCTCAGGGACGCTGGATGCGTCCAAACCACAAGATCTCCGGTTCACCGGTCGTGCACGAGGGGCGAACGACCCAGATATCAAGCTGCTGGTTGTTGGCCTGGGTGGCAAAGGCGATCAGGGCTGCTGGCTCACTGGAGAACTGCCCGATATCGAGCAGAACTGGCGAGCGCGCGTCACTGCCCGTGATCTCCACGAAGCACTTGGCGCGTGCCATTTCGTCGGCAATAAATAGTTGGCTGGCTGGATCCAACACCGATGCTGGAGTGTCCATTGATGTTTCGGGGCTGGGTTGAACCAGTGAGGTGACCATCGGATCACTGCCAGCAACTGCACTCTTGTTTTGACGTTGAGAAATCAAGGTTTGCAGTTGTTTGCGAATCGCTCCTGGTGTGTATTGCAACCCAGAGGTCGTCACCGTTCGAGCGATGGGCAACGGACCTGCACCGCTGTCTTGATTCAATGACGTAGCGGCCTCACCACTAGCAACGGTAGGTGAAGTAGTTGTTGACGAAACGCTATTAAGAACCACACCGGCAAGAAGGGCCAACGCGGCAATGCTGGCGACAGCGACAGGAAGCCGCAGCTGTGGACGTGACCTGCGTTCGGGCGACCTGGCTGCCGCGTCGTGGAGTTGGGCTATTTGGTCCTGCCAGCGAGCCGCTACAGCCGGCGGAACAAGCCCAGCGGGCTGTCGTGGCTGCAAGATGTCACGCACGAATTGCTCATCATCAGGCCCTAAATCAGGGAAAAGCTCAGGGACATCGGCCATGCGGATTACTCACCTCCCGAGGCAGTCGGCTGTGGCGGTTCAGGCATGGGTGTGACGCTTTCGGTGCCGTCTCGGTTCCGAAGATGCTCAAGGAGTGGCAACAGGCGAGCCCGCCCTCGAAAGCAACGACTCTTGACCGTTCCTTCCGGAATGCCCAAAAGGTCGGCGGCATCTTCAATGCTGTATCCCAAGACATCGACTGCGACAACAGCTGCACGCTGTTCGGGCGGAAGTTGCTCAAGTGCGGCGCGCACATCCAAGGAGATCAGTTGATCATCAATGCGGTCGTGTTGATCGGTAAAGGCTGGGTGATCAGTCAGGTCGAGTGCGTTGCTGCGCGTCGGGCGCGATTTATTGCGACGCATGCGATCGATGCACGCATTCACCACAATGCGGTGGAGCCAGGTCGTCACTGCCGCGTCACCTCGGTATTTGCTCGCCGCGCGAAAAGCAGAGATCAATGCTTCTTGAACCGCATCTGATGCTTCTTGCGGATCACCCAAGGTGCGCATGGCGATAGCCCATAGCCGGTCCTGATGGCGACGGACGAGTTCACCGAAGGCATCCGGATTGCCGTTGGTGTGGGCCGCCATGAGGGCTCGGTCATCAAGCTCGGAGAAGGCGGTGATGGGATCCACCGTTTCCTCCGATCTAGGCGTAATACGAGTTCCTAGCCTAATGATTTTTGGCGGTGTGTCGGAACAGCCACAAGGGCGTTGCTGGCGTACCGTTTTTTCACAGGTCCCCCGTCGGGGAGTGGGAGGGGAAGCCCGCTGCCCGACGGGGGCCTTTTATGTTCTTCAGCCCGCCCGCGCGTTCTTGCGTTACGGCGACGGCGAGCTTTCCGCGGAAGCAGGCGGACCAGGTGGTGGCGATCCATCAGGCTCACTAAATGTTGCATTGAGTACTTGGAAGCCAAGAAAAACTAATCCGGCGACAAACACCAGGATCACCGCGACGATGAGTGCGCGAACGCCACGTCGTCGAAGTTGCTGTGAATTGATGGTGTGAATAGGACCGGTTGATCGACGACGATCGAGTCGCTGTGATGCAGTCGTGCCGGAATGTCCCAGAAAGCTGCGCAACGCTGCACTGAGTTCACGCGCTGTATCGATGGGTCCCTCGCTGCCGAACGTCTCGCCTAAAGCGCGACGGCAAATGCGATCAAGGTTCGCTGACACGTTGGCGCGGGCTCGTCGAGGGGGCAAGACCCGACCCTTTTCGCGCTGAGCTGGGGGTAAACCAGATGCGCTGTCTAGCGGCCAGCGACTGGTCAAACAGGCATATAAAAGGGCGCCCAATTGGCGAACATCTACGAGGGCATCTGCCTGGCTGGTAGGCCCCAAAACCCTTGCGACGCCTAGGTCAAGGACCGAAATTTCGCCTCCGGGAGCAATCAGAATATGGACCGGATCCAGGCAGGTGTGGAACAGGTTCTTGTCGTGGGCCACCGCCACCGATTCAGCCAGATCGGCGATCAAGTCCGCTGACTCGATGGCGTCTAAGGGCCCTTCAACCAAGACATCTGCCAAGAGCTCAGCATCTACGTAGGAACTCACAATGTGTGCAACCGGTGCGTTGTCACCGATATCAAGAATGCGAATAAAACCTGCATCATCGACACCAACAGCTTCGCGCGCAGCATG
>CAMCVY010000089.1 GCA_945881995.1 Bifidobacterium breve
CTCGCTCGTGTGTCAGGAGCGCAGGATCAAACTCGCCGGCGTGCTCGAGTGCTGCAGCGATGTCACCGGCAGCCAAGATTTTCAGCTCGACTGCATTACGCAGAACCGAAGAAATCCGCGCGTGTGCGTATTGAACGGTGAACACGGGGTTGTCATTGGTTCGCGAAGTCAAGATCTTGGTATCGAGGGTCAGCGGGGTGTCGGCCGATGATCGAGCCAACGAATAACGGGCCGCATCAACGCCCACCCATTCCACGAGGTCCTCAAGAGTGATGATGTTGCCCGCTCGCTTGGACAAGCGCATTTCCTGACCATCTTCAACAATCTTGACCAGCTGGCCGATGAGAACGTCGATGCTCTGCTCCGGGTCATCACCAGCGCAGGCCGCGATCGCGCGAAGGCGCTGCACATAACCGTGGTGATCCGCACCGAGCATGTAAATGCACTGCTGGAATCCACGTTCGCGCTTATCGAGGTAGTAGGCAGCATCTGCTGCGAAGTAGGTCTTCTCGCCATCAGCTTTAATCATGACGCGGTCTTTGTCGTCACCAAAATCTGTGGTGCGCAACCAGACCGCACCATCCTTATCGTCCACATGTCCTTGTTCGCGCAGCTTTTCAATGGCCGCATCGACAGCGCCAGAATTATGCAGGGTTGTTTCGCTAAACCACACATCAAAATGAGTACCGAACTGCGACAAGACGTCTTGTTGCTGCTTCAACTGCAGGGTGTAACCGGCATCGCGAAAAGCCTGGAGTTGATCAACCCCAGACAACTCCATGATCGCGGGATTTTCTGCCACGATCTGCGCCGAAAGTTCGGGGATATAAGCACCGTGATAGCCATCCTCAGGCACGGCTTCCCCACGCGCGATCGCCATCATTGAGGCACCAAAACGATCCATCTGGACGCCCGCGTCATTGACATAGAACTCGCGCGTGACATCTGCTCCGGCGGCGCTAAGAACTCGACCTAGCGCGTCCCCAACCGCAGCCCACCGTGCGTGGCCTAAGTGCAATGGACCCGTGGGGTTAGCGGAAATAAACTCGAGGTTGATCACTCGACCCTTCAGGGTGTCAACGGTTCCGTACGTCGCACCGGTGGTCACAATCGCCTTGGCTAATTGCCCTTGCGCTGCTGCTTCCAGTCGAATGTTCAAAAAACCTGGTCCGGCAATATCAACAGACTCAATGCCTGCCACGGCTGCAAGCCGAGCTTGCAGGGCAACGGCAACATCGCGAGGGGCTTTACCCGCCGTCTTTGAGATCACCAAGGCAATGCTGGTGGCGTAGTCACCGTGCTCTTTTTGTCGCGGGCGCTCAACCTTGATGTCCAAGGGGGCATCAACAACCTCCGCTGGCAGTTCGTTGGCGGCTACGGCGTCTCGAACGGCAAGCAGGATCGCATCGGCTAACTCAGCGGGGGTCATAGGTGATCAGACTAGAGGTCACCGTTTTTGACTCCGGTAGGGTTCGGCAGTCCCGAGCCCCCGTAGCTCAGGGGATAGAGCGGTGCCCTCCGGAGGCATGCGCGCAGGTTCGAATCCTGCCGGGGGCACCGATGTACCGATTCATCGCCTACGGTGGGCGAATGACCAACCGTAGCCCGCGCATTGTCATCGCTCTTGTTGCTGGATTAGCCCTCGTGGCAGGACTAGGTGGCTGCGGCAAAGGTGAACCTGCGGCCACACCTTCAGCAACGGCGACGACGCCCTTCACGGTTCCTACATCGTCGGCTGAACCCACCTCAATTTTGAGCGGTCGACCCAGTGCCAACGGGCCTGTGTTGGCGCTCAAGATGGACAACACCAATCGCTCATTGCCCCACATCGGACTGGTTGACGCTGACGTCGTCTACATCCAACAAGTCGAAGGTGGCGTGTCGCGATTGGCACTGATTTATTCCACAACGATTCCTACCAAAGTCGCGCCCATCCGTAGCGCGCGCGAAACCGACACAGAGTTGCTACCGATGTACGGGCCGATCGCCTTCGGCTTCAGCGGCTCTGTTGATGCGGTGGCACGTCAGGTCAAGCGTGTCGGACTCATTGACGTCAGCGCCGAGACCTACGGCGGTGGCTATGCGCGGTTGTCCTCGCGGCCAGCCCCCTACAACCAATACGCCAAGCCAGCAAAGTTGATCAAACAAGCCGGTGGCTCAGCCAAGCCCAAGTACGTGGGCTTCACTTTCGGGGCTCTCCCCCTGGGCGGCCGCAAGGCCAGCGGAGTGACGATCACGTACCCCGGTGCGCGTATCACCTTTAAATACAAGACATCAACCGGTCGATGGAATTACTACCTCGGCGGCGTGCAAGATACCTCCGACCAAGGCGCTGTCAGTGCATCCACGTTGGTGATCCAGTCGGTCAAGCTCAGCAATACCGGTCGTGACGACGTGGCCGGAAATCCCGTGCCCAAATCGCGCACGGTCGGCAGCGGCAAAGCCATTGCCATCCGGGACGGCCGTTACTACAAGCTCACGTGGTCACGACCCACCGTTTCTTCACCTACCCGATGGCTGTATCAGGGCAAAGACTTTCCGATGAAAGCCGGACAGGTCTGGGTGGCTCTCCTTGATGCCCAACGCACACCCAAGTTCACCGGGACTGCCTCGTAATTATGACTACCCATGAACGCCGGGTTCGCAGTTTTCATTCACGACAAGGTCGCTTGAGTCCACTCAATGCGACAACGTTGGAAAGCCATCGGACTAAGTATTTGCTCGAACCACATCAGGCCATCAACCTGCGCGATGTGTTCGACCAAGAACAAGTGGTCCTTGAAATTGGTTGTGGCTTTGGCGAAGCAACGGTGGCAATGGCCACTGCCGAACCCGACGTCGGCATCATCGCGCTCGAAGTCCACACCCGCGGAGTAGCGCGGCTCCTCCAAAACGTGGACGCTGCGGGATTGACCAACATTCGCGCAGCAAATACCGATGCAGTGCCGTTTATCCGCGATTGCATCGCGCCACTGAGCCTGCACGGGGCTCGGATTTTCTTCCCCGACCCCTGGCCCAAGGCCCGGCACAACAAGCGTCGCCTCATCCAGCCTGAATTCGCTGCCCTCTTGGCCAGCAAGCTTGCGCCAGGAGCATTCCTGCATTGCGCCACTGATTGGCAGCCCTACGCCGAACACATGCTCGAGGCATTGACCGCATCCGACTTCACCAACACGACACAGAACTACATGCCTCGACCCGATTGGCGCCCGCTCACTCGCTACGAACAAGCAGGGCTAGATAAGGGCCATGCAGTCTTTGATCTGCTCTTCACCCGACAAAACTAGCCATCTGACCAGCCACCGGAGCACAATGGAGTGGTGAATGAGCCCACCATCGACGACCTTGAGGTCGAACTCACCCAGACCCTTGGTCGGTGGGCCATCAGCAGCATGGCGATGGGTGCAGTCGTCAAACTCGTTGGTGAAGTCGCCGAGTCACCTTTTCTCAAAGGATTTGCCGGACAGCAATTGAGTTGGGGCGCCATTGATGGAGCCATCGCCGGCTTTGGTACGTGGCGGCGACAACAAAGCATCGACCAACATCTGACGGATGAGCAAGCACAGGAAAAAGCTGACAAGCTCAAGAAACTTCTCGTCATCAATGCCGCACTGGATGTGGGTTATGTGGCGGCCGGGATTGCCACCATGGTGGCCGCTGGTCCACTGAGCCGGCGCACCGGAAAGCCGGCAACCCACTGGCTGGGCCTTGGCGCCGGAGTGGCTGTCCAAGGTGGCTTTCTCTGGGCTCTTGATGCAACCTTTGCCCGTCGCATCAGCCAAACCCCTGCCACACGCACCAATCCGTGGCACGATTCCAGCCACAGCCACAGCGACAGCGACAGCGACAACCACAACGGTTGACGCGGATCTGCGTAGCGAACCAGTCACCCACTCAGGAAGCGAGACCAGCGATGAGCAATGACCTCACCGGACGGGTAGCACTTATCACCGGCGGCGGTCGAGGGATCGGTCGCGCACTGGGTCTGCGACTAGCCCAAGAGGGCATGAAGGTCGCCCTCGTTGCACGAACTGCTTCTGACGTAGACGCAGCTCGCGACGAAATCATCGCTGCTGGTGGACAAGCCGTGTCCTTTGCAGCAGACGTCGCCGACCAGACGGCCGTCGAAAAGATTGTTGCAGCCACGGAAGCTGACCTTGGACCCATCTACTTGCTGATTAACAACGCAGCACGATCGGCGTCATGGGATGGCACGAAATTGTGGGAGTCAGATCCTGCGGACTGGTGGTCCCGCGTTGAAACCAACTTGTTTGGCCCCTACCTGTTCGCTCGCTTTGCCCTTCCGCACATGGTTGCGCGCGGGGAAGGCTACGTATTGGCAATGAACTCACTGGCCGGTGCAGCAGCCCTGTCCATGACTGACGGTGCGTACCCCGTCAGTAAGTCAGGCTTGTTCCGACTCACAGACCAGATGTCGTCGCAACTCAAGGGCACCGGCGTGAAGGCCATCGACCTCTCCCCCGGGCTCGTCCTGACTGACCCAGCGGGAGCACCGTCAGCCCCTCCCGGCGGATGGACGCCCGTTGAGCGCATCAGCGATTTAGTGGTGGCTTGTGCGCACGGTGAATGGGATGACTTTGACGGCAAGTTCTTGCACGCCACTGACGACTTTGCCGCCGTTCGAGCCCACGCTGACGAAATCTTGCGGAACGACCGACGCGTTTTGCGCATCGTGCCCGGCTGGGAAGACGATGCGCGCATGAAGCCCTATTGGGGACCACCGCCCGAGTAGCTCGTTGTGGATTGTGGCGCAGGCTCAATGCCTGGTGTGCCTGGTGTGCCGGCTGTGCCCGCTCTGGGTGCCCAAAAGCGCCGGGGCTAGTGTTTGTGACCGACCGGTTCCCCGTGCGAGAGGCCCGAAAAACCCGTGACTGCCGAGTCCCCCCTAGATGCGTTCGGACCCAATCAATGGCTCGTTGACGAGATGTATCAGTCGTACTTGCGAGACAAAGAAAGCGTCAACCCCGCGTGGTGGGATTTCTTTGCTGATTACTCCCCCGCTGACCCAACAAGTCCGGCAGCTGCAAGCACCGCCGTTGCAACACCAGTAGTTGCACCACCAGCGACGCCCGCACCATCGCCACCAGCGGCACCGGCACCGGTCGCCACACCACCGGTTCCACAACCGGCTCCACAACCGGCTCCAACTACCCCCGCGCCGGCCGCCGGCCCTGCGCCAACAGCAGATGCAAACGAAAACACTGACGTTCTGCGCGGCCCAGCGGCCCGAGTTGTTACCAACATGGATGCGTCATTGAGCGTGCCCACCGCGACCAGCGTTCGCGCAGTTCCAGCAAAACTCTTGATCGAAAACCGTCTCATCATTAATCAGCAACTCGCCCGCGGTCGCGGTGGCAAGATCTCGTTCACGCACCTGATCGGGTACGCCATCGTGCGCGCCTTGAAGGCCATTCCAGAGATGAACTACTCGTTCACCACTGTGGATGGAAAGCCAGCAGTCCACAAGAACCAGTCCATCAACTTTGGCTTGGCGATCGACATCGCCAAGCCCGATGGTTCGCGGCAATTGCTGGTTCCATCGGTGAAGTTCAGCGACCAGATGGACTTTGCGCAGTTCTGGGCCGCCTACGAAGACGTCGTGCGTCGTGCGCGAGCCAACAAGCTCACGGTTGATGACTTCGCTGGCACCACCATCACGCTGACTAACCCCGGAACCATTGGCACGGTCCATTCCGTGCCCCGATTGATGCAAGGCCAAGGAACGATCATTGGCGTTGGCGCCATGGAGTACCCAGCTGAATACCAAGGTGCATCAATTGAGACCTTGGCTCGTATGGCCATCGGCAAGGTCATGACCCTGACTTCCACGTACGACCACCGCATCATTCAGGGAGCACAATCGGGTGACTTCTTGCGCGTGGTTCACTCGCTCCTACTTGGCGAAGATAACTTCTACGACGAGGTATTTGCCTCTCTTAACATCCCGTACGAGCCCGTTCGTTGGGAAACCGATGTCGTCGCATCCCACGAGGACGATGTCAACAAAACAGCCCGAGTCCAAGAGCTCATCCATGCCTACCGTGTACGCGGCCACTTGATGGCTGACACGAATCCACTTGAATACGAACAACGCAAGCATGTTGACCTTGACCTTGCGGCACACGGCTTGACCGTGTGGGACCTCGATCGTGAATTTGCTACTGGTGGCTTTGGCGGCGCCGCCATCTCCACACTGCGCGACATCTTGGCGCTCTTGCGCGATTCCTACTGCCGCACGCTTGGCATCGAGTACATGCAAATTCAAGACCCTGAACAGCGCCGCTGGCTACAAGCCCGCCTCGAACGCTCCCATGCCAAGCCCGACCACGCCGAGCAATTGCGCATCTTGGGTCGCCTCAATGCCGGTGAAGCGTTTGAGACGTACTTGCAAACCAAGTACGTGGGTCAGAAGCGTTTCTCCCTCGAAGGCGGCGAATCACTGATCCCGCTGTTAGATGCGGTCCTCTCAGCTGCTGCTGAATCTGGTCTTCAGGAAGTCTGCATTGGGATGCCACACCGTGGTCGACTCAATGTGTTGGCAGCCATCGCTGGAAAGTCCTACAGCCAGATCTTCCGTGAGTTTGACGGATCAGTCATGCCTGGTTCCGTTCAAGGCTCTGGCGATGTGAAGTACCACCTTGGTACGGAAGGAACCTTCACAGCAGATAGTGGCGCAACCTGCGGTGTCTACCTCGCCGCAAACCCATCACACCTTGAAGCAGTGAACCCGGTGTTGCAGGGCATCGTCCGCGCTAAGCAAGACCTGATGAGCAAAGACCAAGGTCCGTTCAATATTTTGCCATTGCTCATGCACGGTGATGCAGCATTTGCCGGCCAAGGCGTTGTTGCCGAAACCTT
>CAMCVY010000090.1 GCA_945881995.1 Bifidobacterium breve
ATACCTACGCAAAAAAGGGCCATTGTCAGACACCTACGCGACACTAAAGTCTTCCTGACGGGTGGACATTGACCGCCGGTCACGTGGCAGCCCACAGAAGCCCGGGTAGCAGAAGCCCGGGTAGCAGAAGTCCGTGTAGCAGAAGGCGAGTTCAGTTCTTGGCAACAGCAGGTCGTCGCAGTAGTGCAGATACGCCCGTCATCACCTTGGTAGCACCCGACCGTGTTGCTGGTCCACGGATCACTCCGGACGCTGAACAACAGCGTGCTGTTGACCATGCCGCCACCGCGGGCGCTGGCCCGTTGCTGATTTTGGCCGGACCGGGAACGGGAAAGACCGCCACCTTGGTTGAAGCGGTTGCCGCTCGCATCGAAGCCGGAACGCCGGCGGATCGCATCTTGGTACTGACTTTTAGTCGAAAGGCCGCGCAGGAACTTCGCGACCGCATCGCCACTCGTTTGGGGCCAGACCAGTTGGGTGCGACGGCATGGACCTTTCACGCTTTTTGTTTTGCTCTGGTCGGTGATGCCACCCAAGATTTTGAATGGGGAGCCCCGCGCCGCACCTTGCTAACGAACCCTGAGCAAGACGCGGTCATTCGCGAACTCTTGCAGGGTCACGTTGAAGACGACGTTCCGACGGTTCTCTGGCCGAAGCAATGGCAAGCGGCGTTGAATACTGCTGGTTTTGCCGCTGAAATTCGCACCATTTTTCAGCGAGCTCGCACACTAGGGCTTGAGCCGCACGAGTTGCTGGCCATTGCCCAGCAACAAGGGCGAGACGCCTGGGTTAGCGTGGCGAATGCGCTTGAGGAATACCTTGACGTCCTCGACCACAAGAACGAGATCGACTACACCGAAATGGTCACGCGCGCGGTGATCTTTGCGCAGTCGTCCAGCGGCCAAGCTGACTTGCGCCAACGCTATGACGCCGTTTTTGTTGATGAATTTCAAGATACTGACCCGGCCCAAGAGCGTCTTCTTCAGGCGATTGCCGGTGGCGGTCGCGATTTAATCGCTGTCGGCGATCCTGATCAGTCGATTTATGCTTTCCGCGGCGCTGACGTGAAGGGCATCGTGGAGTTCCCCGTGCGTTTCCCGCAAGCGGATGGATCAGAGGCTGCAGTGGTCGCGCTGCGTACGTGTCGTCGCAGTGGCGAGGGATTAGTCAACCTCGCAGTTTCAGTGGCCGCAAAGTTTTCCTCCACCGGCACCGCATTCAAAGGTGATGGTCGAAGCCACCGCCAACGAGTAGCAGCCCCTGACCTTCCTGCCAGCGTCATCGATGTGCACACCTATTCATCCACGATCGCGCAAGGTGATGCCATTGCTGATCTGTTGCGCCGTGCGCACCTTGACGATGGCATCGCCTGGTCACAGATGGCTGTTTTGGTGCGGTCGGGAGCGCGATCAATTCCTAGCCTTCATCGCTCGCTGCATGCGGCCGGAGTGCCGGTGGAAGTCGCGGGTGAAGACCTGCCCTTGCACCTGGATCCAGCTGTAGAACCGTTGCTGACTGCCATGCGCTGTGTGATCGAACCTGGCAGTGTGACCGCGGACGAAATCCGCGCGCTCCTTCTGTCGGCCTATTGCGGTGGGGATTCAGCGCAGTTGCGCCGCTTGGGACGCGCCCTTCGTGAGGAAAGTCGCCACGCTAACGAGTTTGGTTTGCCCACGACCTCATCAGGCGAACTGATTCGCGATGCAGTTTTGACCCCGGGGCTCTTGGCCACCCACGATGAAGAAGTGACGGGAGTTGCACGTCGCCTCTCTGAAGTCATCGTGCTCGCTCGTCAAGCTATGGCCAAGCACGACGATCCCCACGAAGTGTTGTGGACTCTGTGGGAGCAACAACCCTGGCGGAAAGATGACGTGCGGACGTGGAGTCAGCGCTTAGAGCGCTCGTCGTATTCCGGTGGTGCACAAGGTCGGCGCGCTGACCGTCATCTCGATGCGGTGTTGACGCTCTTTACGTTGGCGATGCGCAACCGAGAGCGTTCAGCAGCCGGTGGTGCCCGCGGATTCCTCCACAACATCACTCGTCAGTCCATTCCGGCAGACACATTGGTGCAACGCGGCGTCAGTCGAGATGCAGTGCGCGTGATGTCTGCCCACCGGTCGAAGGGACTCGAGTGGGATTTCGTTGTGGTGGCTGATGTGCAAGCCGACGTGTGGCCCGACATGCGCCAGCGCGGCACCTTGTTGCAAGCCGATCAGTTAGTCGCGCACGACATTGAGGACTTCCATCCCTTAACCACCACGTTGGCCGAAGAACGTCGTCTCTTCTATGTCGCGATCACTCGCGCCCGTCAGCGATTGTTGGTCACGGCCGTGGGTGAAGCGGCAGAGAACGGATCTCAGCCCTCACGATTTATCGATGAGTTGATTCGCTCCAACCCGACCTTGTCGGCTACGGCTATCACGGCTCGAACGCCTCGACCCTCTACCTTGCCCGGCTTGGTCGCCTCGCTGCGCGCACAACTGCTAGGGAATGAGCTCCACAAGGCTGAACGAGACATTGCCATCCAGATCCTGGGGAGCTTGGCGAGTGAAAAGGTCGGCGATGAGCTCCTGGTTCCCACAGCCCATCCCGACAACTGGTGGGGTGTGCGCGAGATCTCAGGTGAAGATGTTCACCCGTTCCCACCGGAGAAGCAGATTCGTCTCTCAGGTTCACAGTTGGAGTCGTTGGTCACGTGCCCGATGAGCTGGTACTTAGGTCGTGCTGTTCGAGCTAATGGCCCACGCAATGCAGCGATGGGATTTGGCAGTGTGGTTCACGCGTTAGCCGAGGAAGCTGCCAGTCAGGATGTGACCCCTCACATTGATGAACTCATGGTGCATCTGGATCGCGTCTGGGATGAGGTCAGCTACGACGCCGTTTGGCAGGCCGATGTCGAGCGCGGCAAAGCACGCGATGCCCTGATTAACTTTTTGAGTTGGCAAGCCGCCAATCAGCGCCGCTTGATCGGTGCTGAAGAAGAGTTCGAAATGGATGTCACCATTGCCGGCCGCAACGTGCACTTGAGCGGCAAGATCGACCGCCTTGAACTCACCGCTGAGGGCACAGTGGTGGTGATTGACCTCAAGACGATGAAGTCCGCTCCATCGAAGGACTCAACGCAAGAAAATCCCCAATTGGGCTTGTATCAACTTGCCGTACGCGAAGGCGCGCTTAACGACGCGATTGCTCAAGTTCGCGAACTTCCCGCTCCTGATGAACAAATAACTGGGGGCGCGGAGCTCGTGCTGTTGCGCCTCACCTCCCGTGGCAAGACCACCGTGCGCGAACAGTCAGCCCTGGTTGCTGACGAACCGAGTTCGACCACGTGGATGGATGAGTTGCTTGAGGATGGTGTGGCTCAAATCGCCTCGGGCGCATTCCCGCCGGTGGTCACCGAAGCGTGCAATTTCTGTGACTTCAAGACTGCTTGCCCAGCTCAAGATCATGGCCAAGGAGTGATCGCATGACCCCTTCCAAGAAGCTGATGACCGATCCTGTCGAATTAGCCGCATTCTTTGGCTTTGACTTCACCGATGAACAGCTCGAATCAATCACCGCTCCCATGGAACCTCTGGTGATCATGGCTGGTGCGGGTACTGGCAAGACCACGGTGATGGAAGCGCGCGTGCTGTGGTTGGTGGCCTCAGGGCAAGTAGCACCTGATCAAGTCTTGGGCTTGACCTTTACGAACAAAGCAGCCGCTGAATTGGGACGACGCATCAATTCGGTTCTTGATCGTTGGGGTGCAGCGCAATCGGAGGATGGTCAGGCGGATCCGGATCTAGAAGTCGGTCCAGTGGTTTCTACCTACAACTCATTCGCTTCGCGCTTAGTGACCGAATCCGGACTTCTGATTGGTGTGGAGCCGGATTCACGGTTACTGACCCAACCAGCAAGGTTCCAGTTGGCCATGCGGGTGGTGACCCGAGCCAAAGGGCCATTCGAATTCATTGAAGGTTCGCCGGCCACTATTGCCGGGCACGTGTTAGCACTTGAAAACGAGATGAATGAGCAGTTGTGCTCGGCAGATCGGATTCGAGCTCACGATCAAGCGCACATTGCTGAACTAGAAACGATTCGCGATACCAATAGCGCCAAGTTCACCAAGGTGGCCACAGAAGCACGTGCGGCCGCCGGCGGTCGTTTAGAACTCTTGGGCCTGGTCGAAGAGTTTCGCCGCGAAAAGCAACGCCTGGCGCTGATGGACTTTGGCGATCAGATTGGTTTTGCGGCTCGCTTGGCTCGCGAGTTCCCGGACATTGGTCGAGACCTGCGTGAGCGGTTTGCTGTGGTACTGCTTGATGAGTATCAAGATACGTCGGTTGCGCAGAAGTCATTTTTGCTCGACCTGTTTGGTCAAGGGCACAGCCTAACGGCGGTCGGTGACCCCCTGCAAGCCATTTATGGCTGGCGTGGAGCCTCGGCAGGTAACATCGAAATCTTTGCCGACGAGTTCACCAAGGCCGATGAGCAAAAGGCCAATCAAGCCGGCTTAGGAGTCAATAATCGCAGCGGGCAACTCATCTTGGATGTGGCCAACGCGGTGGCTGCGCCGGTGCGCGAACGCCACACAGCAGCTAAGCCACTCGTTGCACAACCTGATCGCGCGACAGCCGGTGGCGTTGAGGTCGCTTTTTTTGAGCAAGCCATGGAGGAAGTGCACTCTGGGGTTTCCCACATCCAGCGAGCCATTGCCGAGGGGACTCCGCTTCACGAAATCGCGATCTTGCTTCGTGCCAATTCACATGTTGCCCGCTGGTACAACGCGCTGGTAGCGCAGGGAATCAACGTTGAGGTTGTCGGTATCGGTGGCTTGCTCGAACTCCCCGAAATCGCGGATGTCATTGCGACGTTGAAGCTACTTGATGACCCCTGCGAGAATCCTTCGCTCATCCGTTTGTTGTCAGGACCGCGTTGGCGCTTTGGCCCCGCCGACCTGTTAGCGCTGAGTCGTCGAGCCCACGATGTGGTGCGCGAGCAGTCGGGAGGTCAGAAAGTTGTCGAACACGAAGATCACTTGACGCAAACCTTGCTGGAAGCCGTTGCATCCGCGGACGCCGTGGAGCTGGTTTCCCTGCTTGAGGCGGTGATGGACCCAGGAGATGCCGACCTGAGTCCCGAGGGACGAGAGCGCTGCGCATTGTTGGCCCGAGAATTTGAACGATTGCGGTATTTCGCTGGCATGGCACCTGTTGATGTCATCACGGAAGTCATTCGCATTACTGGCATTGATGTTGAAGTCAGCATTCGCGATGCACGCGTCGGACTTTCGGAATCGTTGTCAGCGCTGCTGGCCTTGGCCGATGAGTTCAATGACCTTGACGGTCGAGTGAGTTTGCGATCGTTCCTGTCTTACCTGCAAGCGATGGCCAACGAGAAGCAATCCTTGGACACCGCTCAACCCTCGCCAACCGAATCGGTCAAACTCTTAACCATTCACGGAGCCAAGGGCCTGGAGTACGACGTGGTGATCATTCCGGGCCTTGATGCCAAAACATTCCCGAGCGTCAAGAAGCGTGAAGTGTGGATCCGGCATATGCAGGCGGTTCCCTTTTCTTTGCGCGGAGATGCACAGGACTTTCCAGCGATCAGTACCTGGGAAGGCAACGGCGGCGCCGCCGCCTTCGATGAACAGATGAAGGAATTGTCGCTAGCCGAGGAACGGCGACTGGGATATGTGGCCGTGACGCGGGCCAAGAAGCAGGTCTTCATGTCAGGTTCGGTCTGGGGGCTGACTCAAAAGACGCCACGCAAACCCTCACCCTTCCTTGCGGAAGCGCGGGAGGTTGCTGATGTCCTGACTCACGTGTGGGTTGACCAGCCCGACGATAAGGAAAGCAACCCCTGGATTGCAGAGGCAGCCAGCGTGCAGTGGCCAGTGGTCCTGGACTCGCCACGCGATCGGGCCCGTCTCGAAGTAGCAAACGATGTGCGGATAGCGGCTGAGATGGCCGGGTCCACATCCATGGATCTGTTGGACATTCCAGTTGATACCTATCCAGTTAATGTTCAACAGTGGGTGCGCGATGCTCGCTTGTTGATCGAGGAAGCTCGTATTCAACATGCACCCGTTCGCGAGGTGCCCATTCCTGATTCGCTGAGTGCGTCAGCCATTGTGCGGCTCACCCACGATCGTCAAGGCTTTGCTCGCGACCTGTTGCGCCCGATGCCGCGACCACCTGCTCGCGCAGCATCGCGCGGAACGGACTTCCACGCGTGGGTTGAAGCCCGATTTGGTCAGCGGGCCTTGATCAATCGCGACGAATTGCTCGGTGCCAGCGACGACGATTTCGTGGTGGCCGATGACAAGCTCAAGGAACTGCAGGATGCCTTTGAAGCTGGTCCCTATGCGGACCGCCAGCCGTACGCGATCGAAGCACCCATCCAAATCGTCTTGGGCGGTCGCGTGATTGTTGGACGCATCGATGCGGTCTACCAAGATGACGACGGCACCTTTGATCTCATCGACTGGAAGACGGGTACGAAACCAGCTGACCGGGAACAACTCGCGGTGTATCGGATTGCTTGGGCGAAAATGCACGGCATTGACCCCGATCGGGTCAAGGTGGGGTTCTACTACGTCCTTGATCAGCGCTTGGATCGTCCCGATGTCAGCGACCTTACCGCCGAATCAATCGAGCAACTGTTGACGGACTAGTTCGAGGCGTCAAACCCTTCGAGGTCAACGGCAACCGCACAATGGTCCGAGATCTCCAGTGCCATCGTTCGGGCATGACTGCGAACTACTGGGGATAAACCATCCGCCAGTACATGGTCGAATTGA
>CAMCVY010000091.1 GCA_945881995.1 Bifidobacterium breve
TTATTGACGCCATCTCGTTTGCCGTGTCATTTGTGGTGTTGGCCGTGTTCTTGCGCCGCCGCTCCGCACCTGCTGCGGATCGCCCTCGTGCAGGGTTGCTCTCTGACTTCACTGATGGCGCTCGCGATCTGTTTTCTGATCCGTCTCGACGCATCTTGGTTCTGGTGGGTTGGGGCTCCGTGTTGGTGATGATCACGCCGATGGCGGTGGCCTTGCCCTATGCCGAACAAGTGGCCGGGAACGCTTCGTTGGGCGGATTTCTCATGGCTGCCACAGTTGGCGGCGCGGCGGTGGGTTCGGTTCTCATTGCTCGACGTGACCCACGCTGGCAAATCGAAGCCATCGTGCCGCTGTCGATTGCGGCCTGCTTGCCGCTCTTGGTGGTCTCGGTACAGCCCCCTTTACCTTTCGCTTTGTGCTTGTGGGCGATTTCAGGAGCGGCTACCGGATTCTTGGTTCCCTTGATCGGCACGTTAGCTCTATTGACTGCGCCAGCGATGCGTGGTCGCGTTCTGGCGCTTGCTGGGGCGGGTTACAACGCGTTGGTCGCCGTGTTTTATCTACTCGCTGGATTTATCGCTGATATTTCCAAGCCTTCTATTGCGGTGACACTGGCTGGCGTGACGGGGTTGGCGTTGTTGGGGATCGTCCGGATCTTTTGGCCAACAAAAGCGATGCGAGATGCCGTTGACGACGCCTATGTGGTCGCGAGCCCCGTGGCTGAGACGGTGGCTGAACCGATGTCAGCCGTCTTTGATGCTGAGCCCACGGTGATCTCTAGCCCCGATGATCCCGAGCCGGAGCCCCAAGCTCCTCGCGAGCAGCGCATTCGCGAGCGCAACTACGCGCCCACCATCGAAGTCACCCTTCCGCCACCTCCTGCCGACGGTGATGAACCAGAGGCGTTTCCTTCGGGAGAATTCTGGGAGCGGTTCCGCCCTTAACCCCGAACGGTGACGCGCCTGTTGGTGGGTGAAGAGCATCTGCGACGCTGAGCACGTGGCTGCGCGCAATTTGGTGAACCTTGAACGAGTAACCAAAGACTTTGGCAAGGGACCGGTATTAGATGAGGTCTCGCTGGGTGTTGATGTTGGTGATCGCATTGGTATCGTGGGGCGCAATGGTGGGGGTAAGTCCACGCTGCTGCGCTTGATGGAAGGTCTCGAGCAACCCGACAGTGGTCGCGTGACACGCACCGGTGGGTTGCGCCTGGGTTGGGTGCGCCAAATCGATGAACTCGAACCCCATCGCACGATTCGCGAACACGTTCTGGGCGATATTGATGACCACCAGTGGGCCTCCCAGCCGCAGATCCGAGAAGCATTAACTGAACTGCTCGGCGGGTTCGGTCCCGAGGTGTTGGAGCGCACGCTGGATGGACTCAGTGGTGGCGAGCGGCGTCGGGTCGAGTTAGCTCGGTGCTTGATTGAGCCGTTGGACTTGCTGTTGCTCGACGAACCCACTAACCACTTAGACGTTGAGGCAGTTGCGTGGCTGGCCGAGCACTTGCGGGTTCGTCGCGACCTTGGCCTAGTAGTGGTAACCCACGACCGCTGGTTCCTTGACGCAGTCACGGACCACACCTGGGAAGTAGTCAACGGTGCTGTTGAGGACTATGACGGGGGGTACTCGGCGTTCGTGCTGGCAAAAGCTGAGCGCATGCGGCAAGCCGATGCCGAAACCCGACGTCGCAACAACTTGATCACTAAGGAATTGGCTTGGCTTCGCCGCGGCGCCCCCGCTCGAACCGCCAAGCCGAAGTTTCGCATCGAAGCGGCCAACGAACTCATCGCACAAGAGCCACCTCCTCGCAACACCGCTGAACTCTTGGCTTTTGCGGGCGCGCGGCTGGGCAAGACCGCCCTGGAACTCCACGATGCATCGATTGCGTTGGGTGAGCGCGAGTTACTGGACCGTGTCACGTGGAATATCGGCCCGGGACAACGCATTGGCATCGTGGGCGTCAATGGCGCTGGTAAAACCACGTTATTGCGGGCGCTGTTAGGCAACCTCAGGCTCTCATCTGGCCGCTTAGTCACTGGCGTGACGGTCAAGCCAGCGTTCTTGTCCCAGCACTTGGAAGAGCTGAACCCCACGTGGCGAGTATTGGAAGCAGTGGAACAGATCGCCCAACGGGTGGAATTGGGCAAGGGCCGGGAATTGACCGCTTCGCAGCTATGTGAGCGGTTGGGATTTGGTGCAGACGCCCAATGGACACCAGTGGGGGACCTGTCCGGTGGTGAGCGTCGCCGACTCCAGCTCACGCGCTTGCTGATGGGCGGACCCAACGTGCTGGTCTTGGACGAACCCACCAATGACTTTGATGTCGAGACGCTGACGGCTCTTGAAGACCTGTTGGATTCCTTTGCCGGAACCTTGCTAGTGGTCTCGCACGACAGGTACTTCCTGGAGCGCGTGTGTGAAAGCTTTGTTGGGCTACTGGGTGATGGCAAAGTCTTGGACTTGCCAGGTGAAGTCGAACAGTACCTGCAACTGCGTCGTACCAAGGCGGCCGTGACCGTGGCGGGACGGTTTGACCAAGGCGATGCTGGTTCCGCGAGTCAGGCTGGCCTGAGTGCCGCCGATGAGCGTCAGTTACGTAAGGACTTGTCTCGTCTGGAGCGCTCTATTAGCAAGGCCGACGAGCTCATTCGTGGCCTGCATGAAGCATTAGCTGAGCACGCGAGCGAATTTGAAAAACTTGTTGGCCTCAACGCGGATCTCGCGGCCGCTATCGCTGACAAGGAAGACCTTGAGGCGCAGTGGCTCGTGATTTTTGAGCAATTGGAGGCTTAACCCACCCAGATGGCTTTGATGGAGCAGAACTCCTTGATGCCGTGGGCAGAAAGTTCGCGGCCGTAGCCCGAACGCTTGGCGCCACCAAAGGGCAGCTCGTTGTAGGACGTGGTCATCCCATTGATGGTGACGGTACCGGCATCAAGATCGCGGATGAAGCGCTCTTGTTCTGCCTCGTCATTGGTCCACGCGTTGGAACCCAGTCCGAAAGCAGTGCCATTTCCTAGTTCAATGGCTTCGTCCAATGAGTAAATCTTGTACAAACCAGCAACGGGGCCAAAGACTTCATCGGCGTACATATCCATGTGGGGTTGCAGGTCGCCAACGACGGTGGGTTCGTAGAACCAGCCGGGACCATCGATGGAATTGCCACCACACAAGATCGATGCGCCCTTGTCGCGAGCATCATTGACGAGCACCTCAACATCCGTGCGACCACTTTGGGTGGCGAGGGGACCGATGTCAGTGTCCTCGTCCATGGGGTCACCAATTTTCAAGGCCGCCATGCCAGCGACAAAGGCTGTTGCGAACTGGTCGTAGACATCGGCATGGACGATGAAGCGCTTAGCGGCAATGCAGGACTGTCCGTTGTTTTGGCACCGGGCCATCACGGCAACCGAGGCGGCCTTGGCTACATCGGCTGATGGCATCACGATGTACGGATCCGAGCCACCCAGTTCAAGGACAGTCTTTTTGATCTCGTCGCCACAAATCGCGGCCACCGACTGTCCAGCCGGTTCCGAACCCGTCAGAGTTGCGGCACGAACACGTGGGTCGCGCAAGATGGGTTCGACCTCGCGGGCCCCGACGAGCAATGTGGTGAAGGCTCCTTGCGGAAATCCAGCACGCAGGAAGAGGTCTTCGAGGTAGAGCGCACACTGAGGGACGTTCGAAGCGTGCTTGAGCATCCCGACGTTGCCGGCCATCAGTGCGGGGGCAGCAAAGCGCACGACCTGCCACAGCGGGAAGTTCCAGGGCATGATCGCCAACACGATCCCCAACGGGGCATAGCGCGTGTAGGCCTGCTTCGCACCGACCAAGCTGGCATCCACGGGTTCGTCAGCGAGCAGTTCCTCGGCATTTTCGGCGTAGTAGCGCATGCCCTTGGCGCACTTAGCGGCCTCACCGCGGGCGGACTTGAGCGTCTTGCCCATTTCCAAGGTCATGATGCGGGCGATGGATTCGTTCTCGGCTTCAAGGAGCTGAGCGGCCTTGATCATCAACTGCGCGCGATGGGCGAACGAGGTCGTGCGCCAGGTCTGGAAGGTGGCGTGGGCTGTGGTGATGGCCTCTTCAACCTGCTGGGGAGTGTGCGCATCAAAGGTCTGGAGGGTTTCACCGGTTGCTGGATTCTGCGTCGCGATAGCCATGCCTTGATGGTACCGAGAATCAACTGTTTGTGGTCCAGCCTGAGATACGAACGACTAAGGACCCCTCCCGCGTGGGGAGGGGTC
The DNA here is from genome assembly GCA_945881995.1 of Bifidobacterium breve. Classification (GTDB taxonomy): domain Bacteria; phylum Actinomycetota; class Actinomycetes; order UBA12327; family UBA12327; genus AcAMD-2. The sequence goes on from CAMCVY010000091.1 coordinate 4,251, forward strand.
CTTAGGGTCAAACCAGGGCGGGCTGTGACTTAGATGTCGTAGTACAGCTCGAACTCGTGTGGGTGCGGGCGCAAGCGGATCGGGTCGATCTCGTTGGTGCGCTTGTAGTCGATCCACGTCTCAATCAAGTCAGGCGTAAAGACATTACCTGCGGTCAAGAAGTCGTGGTCCTTTTCCAAAGCGTCCAATGCTTCACCCAAGGACGAGGGCACCGTGGCGATGTTGGCGTGTTCCTCTGGCGGCAATTCGTAGAGGTCCTTGTCAACGGGCGCTGGTGGCTCGATCTTGTTCTTGATTCCGTCCAGGCCAGCCATGAGCATGGCTGAGAATGCCAAGTAGGGGTTGGACGAGGGGTCCGGAACGCGGAACTCAATGCGCTTGGCCTTGGGGTTGTTGCCCGTGACCGGGATACGAACCGAAGCCGAACGGTTGCGCTGGCTGTAGACCAAGTTGACCGGAGCTTCGAAGCCGGGAACCAAACGGTGGTAGGAGTTAACCGTTGGGTTAGTGAAGGCAACCAAGGCTGGCGCGTGGTGGAGGAGCCCACCGATGTACCAGCGGGCCATGTCAGACAAGCCGGCATACCCGAGCTCGTCATAGAACAGCGGCTTGCCGTCCTTCCACAATGACTGGTGGGCGTGCATGCCCGAACCATTGTCACCAAACAAAGGCTTAGGCATGAAGGTGACGGACTTGTTGTTCCGCCAGCCCACGTTCTTGATGATGTACTTGAACAACATCAAGGCGTCGCCTGCCTTGCGCAAGGTGTCAAACTTGTAGTTGATTTCCGCCTGGCCAGCGGTACCGACTTCGTGGTGGGCGCGCTCAACCTCGAAACCAGCGTCGAGAAGGGCAGTGCTCATCTCGTCGCGCAGGTCGGAGTAGTGGTCGACGGGCGAAACGGGGAAGTAGCCACCCTTGTACCGGGTCTTGTATCCCAAGTTGCCGCCTTCTTCTTCACGACCGGTGTTCCATGCGCCTTCGATGGAGTCAATGTAGTAGTAGCTAGCGTTCTGTTTGGTTTCGAAGCGAACGTCATCAAAGATGTAGAACTCGGCTTCGGCGCCAAAGAAAACCGTGTCGGCGATGCCGGTGCTCTTGAGGTATTCCTCAGCCTTGGCGGCCACATTGCGTGGGTCGCGACTGTAGAGCTCGTTGGTGAACGGGTCAACAATCGAGAAGTTCATGTTCAGCGTCTTGGCTGCACGGAACGGGTCAATCACAGCCGTGTCGAAGTCGGGAACCAACTTCATGTCTGACTCGTGAATGGCCTGGAAGCCGCGAATCGATGATCCATCGAACATCATGCCGTCGTTCAGCGTGTCTGCATCAATAGTGGCTGCCGGCACGTTGAAGTGCTGCATCACACCGGGCAGGTCGCAGAAGCGAACGTCGATGTACTCAACGTTCTCCTTCTTCACGAACGCAAGCAGTTCGTCAGCGTTCTTAAACATCTATCCTCCAACGTGGGGTAAGCCCTACGGCCAACCAACAGGGTCGTAATTGCGAAAAACCTGCTCGACGGTGAGTGGGCTCTCCGGTAAGAACTGCCTTAACCCTAGGTTGTGCGGATTTCTTTGCCGTGTACGGGTTGTTGCGCTGGTGTTAACGATTACGCATAGGGTTGGGGCATGGATCGCAGTGACCTTGGTTCGTGGCTCGACGGGCCCAGTTTTGGTGATGCAGCCCCTGGGGAGCGGCTGGGATTGCCCCTCGAAGGACCCGGATCGGTTGCCCGAACAGGAGCTCGGGCGGTGGCATTGCTTATTGACTGGTTACTTGGTGTGACGGTTGTGACCATTGTGAGTACTGGGACTTTAGGTTTTGGTGCGGAGCAAAGTGTGGCCACGCGGTCTGGGTGGACCTGCTTGTTCGTCTTTTTCGTCGCTGTGAGCTCGTTTACCTGGCTGACCGGTGCCAGCGTGGGGCAGCGATTGCTACGCGTTCAGATTGTGCGCCTGAGCGGTCAGCCCGTGGGTCTGCTGCGCACATTACTTCGAACAGCTTTGTTGTGCTTAGTGATTCCTGCGGTGATCTATGACCGCGATGGTCGGGGCCTACATGACAAGGCAGCGGGGACTGTCGCGGTTCGCACGCGCTAGTCGATCGATTCGACAGTGTCGGTCGCGTAATTCGCTGATGTACCCGTTGAGGGTGAACACAGATTTCCATCAACACCGTCACCGCCTGTCGTGGACTTGTGGTAGATCGCCGTACTAGTCCGAGTGAAATTGATTTGCTTGACCCCAAATATCTGGGCAAAGATGGTGGGAATCCCTTGGCTGATCGTGACCTTGATGGCCTTGCAAGGATTCGACCCGCTTGAAGGTGCCGCGCAAGTGGGTGGGCAGGCCACGTTGGCGGTGATGTCGTTGGCAAGGAGCACCTTGGCGACGCTTCGTTGTGTTGCGGTGAGTGAGGCGCCGCTTTGATACTCCAACACCCCCGTCACCGCAGCGCTGCGGACCTGTTGTTGGAGTTGATCGGCGCTGAGGCGAAGGTTCGCCAGGTCCAGACAGAAAGCACACACCGGT
>CAMCVY010000092.1 GCA_945881995.1 Bifidobacterium breve
TCGTCTTATTGATCGTTGGGGGCATTGGTCTTTATCTCTTTCAACCGTGGCGCCTAGTCACCAACACAACAATCAACGAATCCTTGCCGTCGGTTTCTTCTAACACTTCAACTGAATCTTCGCTGCCAGTGCCCAGCCAATCCGCGCCACGTGTCTCTCCAACCCAAAAAGCGTCCATCCTCACGCTGGCAACAGGAACCTTTATCAGCCACGAATACGAGACAACAGGGCGAGCGGCCGTTCTACAGCTACCCGATGGCACAAGGATTTTGCGCCTGACGAATTTGTCAACCAGCGATGGCCCTGATCTAAAAGTCTGGATCACCGACGCTCCTGTGATTAAGGGCAAGGCAGGCTGGCGAGTATTTGATGATGGAAGTTACGTCAACTTAGGAAATTTGAAGGCGAATAAGGGCAACCAGAACTACACCATCCCCAGTGACGTGGACTTAAAAAAGCTCACGAGCGTTTCGATTTGGTGCGATCGTTTTAACGTCTCCTTCGGAGCCGTTCAGCTTGAAAAGCCATAGGCCTTGCTTGGTGGGCGATACTGGGTTCGAACCAGTGACCTCTCCGGTGTGAGCGGAGCGCGCTACCACTGCGCCAATCGCCCGCTATTGCGGAAGATTGATGCTAGCGCACGGGCGCAGATGCTCACCGACCGCAGGACGGTGGCTAGTTGATGAAGGGCAGTGGCTCCAGGGTCACGCCATAGCGCGCGAGGTACCACCACAGGGCCAGCGCAATCGCGATCACAGCAACCAAGACGAACACGATGTTTTCTCCCCGCGCCTGCGGATCCTTTGCCCTCGATGCCAGCTTGTTAATTAACCGCTGCAACGGCTCGAGCAGGATTTCAGCCCAACGAAATTCAGTAGCCAAAATCAACAAACCCAAAACGATGGCCGCCCACCCAGGTCCCGGGAAGACCAGCATGGCCACACCCGCGAGCAAGATGACCGATCCGATGGCCAACACCACGAGCCGATAGACCAGCTCCAAGGCCTTATTGCGGGCAATCTTGAGCCGCAGGCGCTCGAGCCATTCGGGCCGAAGGAACTTTTCTCGGTCACTTTGTGCCCGAGTTGGCTCAATCTCAAAATCATTCACGTTTTCCATCCTCTCACTGCATAAAAGGTTCCGCTTTGGTCAATAGGTGTGTTGAGCCACCGCGTATGGCGGTGACCGGCCAAAGGAGGGGAAATGAGTGCAAAAAAGGCGCTAACGCGGGATTTGGACGTACTCCTCGTGGTCGATGACGAGCCAGCCTTGCCGGTGCGGACCACAGTGGCCTACGCAGGCAATGACCCGCTCGTGGTGACCATGACATTTATGGCTGCGGATCATGGCGTTCGCTGGACCATTGCGCGCGATCTCCTCTGGGATGGCATGAAGCATGCGGTCGGTGATGGTGACGTCCATGTTGAGCCACACGAAGATGGTGTGCACCTTCTCCTTCACACCCCCGGTGGAACGGCGCACTTCGCCATAGATGTCATTGAACTCGCTGAGTTTCTTGGTCAAACCAACGACATCGTGGGTCGAGGAAACGAAGACCCCGTTCTTGATGACGACTTAGATCGAACACTTGCTCAGCTCTTAGGAGCCGCCTAATCGCTTGAGGGGGCGATTAAGGATCCAGGGTCTGTGACATCCGCATTGCGAAAACTTTTTGCGCCGCGGAGGTCACAGGCCCTGGAGCATGTGTGACGAGTTGTCCATCAATGGAATGAACTGGCGAAATATCTCGCGTTGATGAAGTAATGAACACTTCGTCGGCTTCGCGCAGTACCGACATCGGGACAGCCGTCTCTTCTGCGCCAATCCACTCCAGCACTAACGCGCGAGTAATCCCTGGCAGGCAACCACTGCTCAGTGGTGGAGTGATCAGACGATCCCCCACCACGACAAAGACATTCGAGCCCGTGCCTTCACACAAATCGCCTTGGGTATTGGCAAATAAGGCTTCCGTGGCGCCGACGGCGTTGGCCCGAGCCAGTGCAACGACGTTGTCCGCATACGAGGTGGTCTTAAAGCCGGCGATCGGAGAGTGCTCATTGCGCGTCCACGGCACCGTGATGACCGCCGAGGTCTCCGGCCACACCGTCGCGGCCGTTTGAGTGATGACCAAGGTGGGTTCACCGCCTGAGCGCTCCGAGCCGGCCAAGCCAGAACCTGCGGTCAACTGAATGCGTAGTCGAGAAAGCTCTGGGAATACCTGCGCATTAGCTGCAAGAAGTTGCTCAACACCGTCACGCACGAGTTCAACCGCAGGTATCTGCAAACCCATGCCATGGGCAGATTGAACGAGACGATTTAAGTGTCGCGTTAAAGCAAAGGCCGCACCGTCAGTGACCTTAAGAGTTTCAAACACTCCATCGCCAACACTAAAACCACGATCGAGCACACTCACACGCGCTTGATCAGCAGGTACGAGGTGGTCGGTCAGCCACACTTGCGGTTGGGTCATGAATCAGAACCTTTCCATGTCCCGCTGGCCACGGTGAGCAAGCGCGAGGCTTTCAGTTCGGTTTCGGCCCATTCGGCTTCAGGATCGCTGGCCCAGGTAATCCCCGCACCGGTTCCAAAGTTTAACCGCCCACCTTCGAGCCAAAACGTACGAATCCCTACTGCGAGCTCTGCCGTTTGGCTATCGGCATCGACCCAACCCACGGCTCCGCAGTACGCACTGCGCTCCACCGGCTCCAGAGCACGAATAGCCCGGAGGGCCGATGACTTCGGTGCTCCTGAAACTGAACCGGGCGGGAAGGTCAACCCAACGATTTCTTTCCAGCGCACATCAGGCTTGAGTTCCCCACTGACGGTAGACACCAAGTGCGCCAAACCTGGGTGATTTTCCACCGCACACAACTCATCGACCGCCACCGATCCGGTCTGGCAAATCGTTCCCAAGTCATTGCGCATCAGGTCAACGATCATCACGTTTTCATCGTGATCTTTGGCTAAGAATTCTTCGCCCTCGGCTGCGGTGCCCTTGATCGGTCGCGTCACCACGCGGTTGTTGGATCGACTCAAGAAGAGTTCGGGCGAGGCCGTGACGATGTGCACGCCGTGATCGGGCAAACGAATGACGCCCTGGTGAGGAGCCGGGTTACCACCGCGTAAGGCTTGCGCCAGACCGACAACATCAACCGAAGTTGGATCCGGTAACGGCGCCGACATGATGCGACACACATTGACTTGATAGACCTCGCCAGCAGCGATGAGCTCGCGCACTTGCTCAACAGCCTTGACATAAGCGAAGTGATCAAGCGAAGTGGTCCACGACGAACGCGGTGGTCCCACCCAATCGGTGACTGGAGCCGAGCCTTCACGCACATCATCAAACCGAGCACACAGCGGCTGGCCTTCAAAGGTGATCGCAACAGCCCACCAGCCCTGCGAATCCAGAGCCGAAAGATCTGAGGTGACATCGCGAAGACCCGTGGCGATCTTGCCGCCAAAACTCGCTAACGCAAATTGCTCACTCATCAGACAGGGATGCTCCCACGGACCGGCAGTCCCCTGTGCGGGTGTAGGGCGTGATGGGTTAGGGTTCTGATCGCACCCACGCACAAAATGGGCTCCTCACGGACCTGTTGTGGGCTGTTTCGCGGACGTGGCTCAGTTGGTAGAGCATCACCTTGCCAAGGTGAGGGTCGCGGGTTCGAATCCCGTCGTCCGCTCGGAGAGACCTTCGGGTCTTAGCTCCGGTGGAGTGGCCGAGAGGCGAGGCAACGGCCTGCAAAGCCGTCTACACGGGTTCAAATCCCGTCTCCACCTCGAACATCTGCTCGCCTTAATTGAGCAGAAGTTGCACCACCTAGTTCGGCACGGATGTTCTCCTCGCAAGTTCGCTTGCGTAGGGCGATTGGCGCAGTCTGGCTAGCGCGCTCCCCTGACACGGGAGAGGTCACAGGTTCAAGTCCTGTATCGCCCACCATTGAAGCCCTTATTCTATAAGGGCTTCTTCGCTTTTCTGGACATAATCACTGGCGCCGAAGAGTCGCCGTGTGCCATACGTGTGCAGGTGAGAACAAAAAAATCAGCGGGCAGGGTCGTAGGCCCAATCTTTGGCGACGGGACTGATCCGGGGGTGCCGGCGTGTTACCTTTCCATCCATGAATGATGTCGTGATCGACGGACCGCATGGACCGCTCCCCTCCTACCTCGCAACACCGACGACACCGGGGCCTTGGCCCGGAGTGGTGGTGATTCACGACGCGTTCGGGTTCGGATCCGCGGTGAAGAACCACGCCGACTGGCTCGCCGAGGAGGGCTACCTCGCGATCGCGCCCAACCTGTTCAGCTGGGACAAGAAGCGGACATGTCTGAAGTCCAGTTTCAAGGCCGTCCGTTCGCGCGAAGGTCGTCAGTTCGAAGAGATCGAAGCCGCCCGGTCCTGGCTCACAGCCCAGGACGGCTGCACGGACAAAGTCGGCATCATCGGCTTCTGCATGGGCGGTGCGTATGCGCTGCTGCTCGCGCCCGACTCGAACTACGCCGCGGCGAGTGTCAACTATGGCCGCATTCCCGAGGACGCTGGCGAGTTTCTCGTCGGTGCGTGCCCAGTGATCGCGAGCTACGGCGGCAACGACCGATCCATCAAGAACGGCGGCGCGCGCATCGAAGCCGCGCTCACCCAAGCTGGAGTCGTGCACGAGGTCAAGGAGTACCCCGGCGCCGGCCACCTGTTCATGGACAACTATCCGAAGGGTGAGTTGCCGAAGGCGATCACCGCGGTGGAGAAGGTCTTCGGCATGGGCTACCGAGAGGGACCGGCGCGCGACGCGCAAGTTCGAATCACTTCATTCTTCAATACGCACCTGAAGGCGCCCGCCAACATCTGAGGCCACTATTGCGATCACATGTGGCGCAGGCTGGAAGTCCGCACACGCTGATCGAACATGGGCTCGACAAGGCACTGTTGCGTTGAGCCAGGCCGGTCGCTCTTGCGCGCAAGAGGGCCGGACCCCGTTTAGGTTCCGCAGAATGTCTGGTAGCCGCCGAAGTCGTCCGAGGCGGGGGCGGCGTAGGCCGCCAGGTCAGGGCGTTCAACGTAGGGGCGAGTCACGGCGTCGAGAAGGCACCCCATGGGATCTAAGTCCGCCTCACTCGCCGCCGCAAGTGCCTGTTCGACGAGCTGGTTGCGCGGGACGTAGACCGGGTTGACCCGGTCCATCAGGTCGGCGTCCGGAACCAGCGCGAGCCAGCGAGCCGCCCATGAGTCGAATGCCGGCAGGTTAAGAAACTTTCCACGAATGGGCTCGGTGTTCCCTCGGGCGAAAGCGGCGAGGTCACGGTAAAAAGTGGTGTGGTCCACTCGGTTGTTCTCGAGCAGTGCGAGCAGATCTTTAACTAGGGGCGTGCTGACCTCGTCGGTGCGGCTGTCGGGCAGGCCAAGCTTGGCCCGCATGCCACCTGACCAGGCGGCGGTGTAGTGCCGCCGAAACCCGCCGAGTGACTGTGTCGCCAGAGCAATCGCTTGCTCCTGGTCGTCATGGAACAGTGGGAGGAGGGCCTCAGCGAGGCGGGCGAGGTTCCACTCAGCGACGGTGGGCTGATTGCCGTAGGCGTAACGACTGTCGTGGTCGATCGAGCTGTAAACCGTAGCCGAGTCGAAGGCCTCCATAAACCCGCACGGCCCAAAGTCGATGGTCTCACCCGAAATCGTCATGTTGTCGGTGTTCATGACGCCGTGGACAAACCCCACCAGCATCCACTTCGCGATCAGCGATGCCTGGGCTCCGACCACGCCATCGAACAGTGCAAGGTAGGGACGCTCAGCCGTCGCGGCGTCGGGGTAATGCCGGGTGATCGCGTGGTCAGCGAGGCGACGCAGGAGGTGGACGTCACCGGTGGACCCAGCGAACTGGAAACTCCCCACGCGCAGGTGACTGGCGGCGACCCGGGCGAGCACAGCACCTGGCAGCAGCGTCTCGCGGTGGACCGAGCGCCCGGTGGCCACCACGGCCAGTGAGCGAGTGGTCGGAATACCCATGGCGTGCATGGCCTCGCTGACGACGTACTCGCGCAGCATTGGGCCAACCGCGGCCAAACCGTCGCCGCCGCGCGCGAACGGCGTGCGCCCTGAGCCCTTCAAGTGCAGATCGCGGAGCCGCCCGTTGACATCGGTGAGCTCACCGAGGAGGAGCGCGCGCCCATCCCCAAGACGAGCGTTGTACCCGCCGAACTGGTGTCCCGCGTATGCCTGTGCCACCGGTGTGGCCCCCTCAGGTACGAGATTACCTACCAAGAGTTGCAGTCCCTCAGTACTCCTCAACCACTCCGGGTCAAGGCCGAGCTCAACGGCCAGCGGCTCATTGAGCACGAGCAGACGTGGGTCAGTGGCCTTCTCGGCCTGCCACGGAATTGCCATCTCCGCGAGCTCTCGGGCGAAACGATCCCCCAGGATTACCGTCTGCGCGGGTGCAACTCCCATGCCCTCGAGAGTACTCACGATCGTTACCGACCGCTTGTCACAAGTGACTCACCCCGTCGAGGAACCGGGATGACTCCACTCGGACTTGTCCTAGTCGTCGGCGCATCCGGCTTCGCCAGACAAAGTCTCTGTCCAGCACCTCCGGCAGATCTTCTTTCAACGTCCCTTTCGTGCGTCAAACGTGCGTAAAGAGTCTGGAAAACCCTCGTTCACGAAAGTAAGCGTTAGTCCTCCCCATTGATCGATTGCCGATACGTTGGACTTTCCGAGCATTTTCACACCAACGTACGGAGACATCATGGCCACGCTTTTCATCCAACACGACGTC
>CAMCVY010000093.1 GCA_945881995.1 Bifidobacterium breve
GTGACGGCATCGTCTTGGTTGACGTGCGCGCGGCTGAGCGATTTCGTGGAGAGTTTGAACCAGTCGATCCCGTCCCTGGTCACATTCCGGGCGCCATCAATTCACCCACCTTGGGCTTGGTCGAGGCGGATGGTCGCTTTCTAAGCCCAGACGCCCTGCTTGCCCGCTTTGACGCCGCAGGCGTGTTGGGGGATAGCGATGTGCCTGTGGTGGCCTATTGCGGGTCTGGCGTCACAGCTGCCCACACGGTTCTGGCCCTGCACCTGGTGGGCAAGAGTGCTGCGTTGTTCCCAGGCTCTTACTCGCAATGGTGTCGCGATTTAGATCGACCGGTGGCGCGTGGCGGGGTCTAGAAAGTACGTTCACCTCACATAATCAAAAGACCATTGATGACTGCTTGGAGGCATTAGGTGAGCACGGTTGTTGTTACGGGAAGCACTAAGGGTGTTGGCTTTGCTCTCGCGAATGAATTCGCCAGTCGTGGATGGTCAGTGGTGATTTCAGGCCGGACCATGCCGGCCATTGACGACGCGATGAACCGTATCCGTGAACGTACGCCCAATGCGCAGATCGCTGGTGCAATCGTCGATGTCAGCTCTTTTGCCTCGGTGCAAGCTCTATGGGCAACTGCGGTCGCACAGTTCGGCCCGGTAGACCTGTGGATCAACAACGCCGGTCTTGCTGTCTCGACGAAGAAGATCATTGAAAACGATCCAACCGAGATTCAAGCCATGGTGACCACAAACGTCTTGGGAACCATGTTTGGTGCGCAGACTGCAGCCAATGGAATGTTGGCTCAATCCAAGGGCGGACGCATTATCAACATCTTGGGTGGCGGTAGCGATGGCAACTTCCGTGAAGGCCAAGCCATTTACGGCGCCACTAAGCGCGGTTTGGGATTGTTTACCGCTGCCTTGATTAAGGAACTCAAAGGGACCAACGTCACCGTGGGATCGGTTCGTCCTGGAATCTTGATCACCGAAGGATTTGTTCGCGAGGCTCACGAGATGGGTCCCGATCGCTACGCCAAGCAACGTAAGGCAATCAACATCTTGGGGGATCGTCCGCAGGATGTCATTCCGTGGATTGTCGACAATATTGAAAAGACTGCTGGCAAGCACGGTGCAGAGATTTCGTGGTTAACAACGCCGAAAATCATTGGGCGTTTCTCAAAGGCAGGCTTTAGTAAGCGTGACATCCTGACCGAGTACGGAATTTAGGGTTCACCACTAAGGAATTGCATTTATGCGCAAGGTTGTTCTTGGCTTAATCGGCGGGCTGTTGATTCTGTCCGGAGCTATCGCCATGTTCTTTGGTGCGCTGCTGGTGGGTGTGTTCGGTGGTGATGGTCGCATTGATACCGATCCCGTGCGGATCAACTCGACGGCGACTGCGCTCTCGTCCGACATTGCCCGGATTAATGCGGGCCTACCCAGCGGTTTTGAATTTGCCCAGGTCTATATCTCGGCCACCAGTGTTAGTGGCAAGGACGTCTTCGTAGGCGTTGGGCCGGCTCGCGATGTGCTGTCCTACCTCGCAGGGGTTCCCTATGACGTGGTCGCCGATGTCAGTGGCCGCCCTGGAGATGAAGACTCCATCACTTTGCGCCGCGTTAGGGGAGAGGGAACACCGCCTGCTCCCAGCGCCGAAGCCTTTTGGGTGCAGCAAAGCTCAGGGTCGGGGCGTCAAGACATTACGTGGCCCATCACGTCGGGTCAGTACCTTTTCGTCGTTATGAATGCCGATGGTTCACCTAACGTTGACGTGCAAGCCACCGTGGGAATTTCTGCACCGTGGTTGTTCTCCGCTGGTCTGGGCGCGGTGATCGCTGGTCTGGCCTTGATCATTCTGGGCGCAGTGAGTTTGTTCTTTGGTTTTCGCAAAGGAAAGAACAGACCAGAGTTGGTCTATGCGACACCGGGTTCGGTTATTGCAAACGATGAAGCCACTGCGAATCGACCGTCCTATGTGGCAAACCCCCCTGTAACAGCCGGGGAGGCAGCTGCCGAGCCAGCACAGTCACCCCCTCGCGAGGCCGACGAAAGCGCCCCTTGACGTGGCGGATTCGACTCCGGCTCCCACGCCTTCTGGTGTGCTGACTGTGCCAAACGCGTTGTCCATGTTGCGCCTGGTCTTGATTCCACTGTTTGTCTGGTTGGTGGTCTTCAACGATGCGCCGGGCTGGGGTGTGGTGGTCCTGGCCGTTGCAGGGGTCAGTGACTTCCTTGATGGATTCCTAGCTAGGCGATGGAACCAGGTCAGTGCGTTCGGCACGTTCCTTGACCCGTTGGCCGATCGTGTCACGTCGGTGGTGGTGCCGGTTGTCCTTGCACTCGTCCACATCATTCCGTGGTGGCTCGTGGTGGCACTCCTAGCTCGCGACGTGGTGGTGTTCGTGGCGTTGGCGCAGTTGCGCCGCACTGGTCAACTAGGGCTGCCGGTGACCTTCATTGGCAAGGCCGCAACCTTTGCACTCCTGATGGGCTTTCCCTTCTTGTTGTTGGGAGGCGAACCTGGCGGCGCTGCTCAGTGGTCCACCGTCGTTGGCTGGTTGTTCACTGTTATCGGTTTGGGTCTTTATTGGTGGTCTGCAGTGGTCTACCTTGGTCAAGTGCGCTCCCTGACTAGAAGCAACCCATGAGTTCGACTCTTTCTACTGACCCTTCCTTGGGCTTGTTGCGATCCTTAACCGAGAACGCGCTTGATCCCGACTATGAAGTGCATGCACATTCCCAGCGAACTCGCGAGCAGGTCGCTAAAGAGAATTCACCGCGCGGCCGCCTGATTGCCGGGGCCGTTCTGGTTGTTGCTTCCGCTTTGGTGGTGGGAGGTGCGATGGGACTCGAACGAGCGAATTCGGGCGTGCGAACCCAGGCTGAGCAACTGCGTACAAAGGCGCAGTTGGGGTTGGTGGCAACAGATGACAAGAGCGCACAGGTGCAGGAGCTGCGCTCGAGTATTCAAAGTCTGAGCCGCACCAAATCGCTAGCGGCCCCCCAATCCGCATCTGTTGCATCAGCGGCAGGGGTGGCCCCCCTTGAAGGGCCAGGGCTTTCGGTCACTCTCAGTGATGCGACGTCAACCACTGGTCGAAGTGCCAGCGATACGCAGTTAGGGCAGGTGCTCGATGCTGATGTCCAGGGCGTGGTTAATGCATTGTGGGCAGCGGGGGCTCAAGGCATCGCAGTCAACGGGCAGCGGATTACATCCCTGAGCGCCATTCGATCCGCAGGCGATGCGATTTTGGTGAACTATCGACCACTCAATCCACCGTATGTGGTGGAAGCAGTAGGGAATTCGGAGCAGATCCGGTCTAGATTTAACGACAGTGGCGTTGCCCAAGACTTACGAACAGCGGCAAAGAATTATGGGCTGGGATTGACCACTTCCACGATAGATTCATTACGTCTTGCCCCGGCCAATGCCGTGTTGCGATATGCCACCTCAATACCTGGAACGGAGAAGAACTCGTGATTGCCGCTTTGGGTCTGATCGTTGGTGCCGCATTGGGGTTGTTTCTCCAGCCTGACATTCCGTTGTGGCTGCAGCCTTACTTGCCCATTGCGATTGTCGCCGGACTTGATGCCCTCTTCGGAGCCCTGCGGGCGCTCCTCGATGGAATCTTTAGCGATCGAGTCTTTGTTATCTCGTTTGTGTCCAACGTCTTGATCGCCGCCCTGATCGTCTTTGTTGGCGATCAACTCGGTGTCGGTGCACAACTATCAACCGGTGTCGTGGTGGTGTTGACGATTCGCATCTTCGCCAACGTTGCTGCTATTAGGCGAAAGCTTTTCCACGGATGAGACAGGAATCACCGGCTGCGCAACAGTTGTCAGACGCCAACGTGGGCTGGCGCAGGTTACGCAACGTCCTATTCGCTAAGCCATCGCGAGATCAGTTGCTAATCGCAGTGTTGTGTGCGGTTTTGGGATTTGCGGTGGTTCAACAGGTCAGCATCGTTAACAGTGATGAAGTTCTCGCCACCGCTCGATCAGAAGACCTAGTTCAAATCCTTGATTCGTTGGATCAGCGCAATCAGCGCCTCGACTCCGAACTCGCCACGCTCAAAGACACCAAGGCGCGCCTAGAGTCGGGCCAAGATGCGGCGGCGACGGCCGCGAAAGAGCGCCAGGTGCGTGACGCCGAACTAGGAATTCTTGCCGGCACGCTGGCAGCTCAAGGCCCTGGAGTGGTTGTCACGATGACTGGACCGGTGACCTCGTCTTTACTGCTTGACGCAGTGCAAGAGTTGCGTGACGCAGGCGCTGAGGCAATCCAGATCAATCAGGTACGCGTGGTGGCACAAACCGCCTTTGAAACGGGAGCTAACGACGAAGTCGTCGTCGGGGGAGTCACTATCGGTAAGGGCTCGGGTACCTACCGGTTAACGGCAATTGGAGATTCCGCGACCTTGGCCTCAAGCCTGCGTATCCCGGGTGGGGTGGTGGAGTCGGCCAGGACTGCTGGCGTCAAAGTCCTCATCGTGGAGAAATCTGAGGTCAAGGTCAGTGCCGTGCTACCGGCCAAGAAGGCTGACTAGTCTTAGGTGTTGTCCTGCCCCGCTGGCCTTGAAAGGAACCTCTCCATGACCCCCGATGATCTGAAATACACCAAGGACCATGAGTGGGTGCGGATCCTGCCGGACGGCACGGCCCAATTTGGTATTACCGACTTTGCTCAGGATGCTCTCGGGGACATCGTCTATGTCCAGCTGCCTGCTGTTGGAGCGGCCATGACCGCCGGAGAATCCGTGGCCGAGGTCGAATCGGTGAAGAGCGTCAGCGAGATTTATGCCCCTATGGCCGGACAGGTGCTGGCCGTTAACGACACCTTGGATGCCAGTCCAGAAGTCATGAATGCCGATCCCTACGGCGCTGGCTGGCTCGTAACCTTCCAACCCACAGATCTCGCGCAGGCGCAGGACTTGTTGGATGCCGCCGCTTACGAGGGCATCACCGCCCACTAGGTCGGCCCGAACGGCTAGGCTGAGGACACGACCAGATCCGCGGTAGCGCTATCGCGACTCGATCATTTGCCGGAGGTAGATCATGAACGACCAACCAGCGACATCGGCTGAGTCGAACGATCCCACCAACACGATGGCCTTACGAGCCGGCGTGGATCCTGCTGAACTTGATCTCCCCGAAGGTGTGGGTCTTGAGGCAGGCGCACTGGAAGCCCTCGGTGCTGGGACCGCTTTGTTGGTGGTCAGCCATGGGCCTAATGCCGGCAGTCGCTTCCTGCTTGATGCAGACACGGTGACTGTGGGCCGGCATCCAGACAGTGACATTTTTCTTGATGACATCACGGTGTCGCGCCGACATGCACAATTTGCCCGCACTGACGGTGCATTCTCCGTCAGCGATGCGGGAAGTTTGAATGGAACCTACGTCAACCGCCAGCGCGTTGACCAGGCCGAACTCGTGGGCGGTGACGAAGTGCAGATCGGTAAGTACCGGTTGATCTTCCATCCCGCTGCTGGGACCTGACGGTGGCGGGTAGTTCCTCCCGACGATCTACCGCTGCAACCCTGAGTATTGGTGAGGTCATCGAGCGCTTGCGTGGTGATTTCCCCGACGTCACGGTCAGCAAGATCCGATTCCTGGAGTCTGAAGGTCTAGTAGAGCCTTCACGTGCGCCATCGGGGTACCGCAAATTCTCTTTGCATGATGTTGATCGGCTCCGGTACATCCTCGGCGCGCAACGTGATCAGTATTTGCCGTTGAAGGTCATCCGTGAGCACTTGGATGCAATGGACCGCGGTATGGAACTCCCCGTCCCAGCGCCTGGCCCTCGAGCGCCACGCAACCTGGCCACCGATGAGGGGATGCCCGATTCAGCAGTTTTCGCCAACTCCAATGCCGACATTAAAATGTCCCGGGCTGAGTTGATGGAATCATCGGGAGTATCCAGCGAGTTGTTGAAAAAACTCGAGGACTTTGACCTCGTCAGGGCAAAGGGTGGTCGCTGGTACAACTCTGACGCCTATGTTGTGGCCAAAACGGTGGCGGAGATGGCCGAGTTTGGGTTCGAACCCCGACACCTTCGAGCCTTCAAGTCAGCGGCCGAGCGTGAAGCCGGGCTGGTTGAGCAAGCGGTGGCCCCTTTGACCGGGCGCAAAGACCCTGAATCTGTCGAGCGTGCCGGCGAGGTGGCCCGCGAACTGGCTGCTTTGTCGGTTCGATTGCATGCCGCGCTGGTTAGGCGTGCTTTGCCCGATTCGCTTCGTGGCTAAAGAGGGCTAGGGTGGGAAGGTGAATCCGTTAGATGTCGTGGGTGTGAGGGTAGAAATGCCCTCAAATCAGCCCATTGTCCTGCTCCGCGAGGTCAATGGGGAGCGCTATTTGCCCATCTGGATTGGGGCCCCAGAGGCCACCGCCATTGCCTTTGCCCAGCAGGGACTGGTAGCACCGCGCCCACTCACCCATGACCTGATGGCGACCTTGGTGACCTCATTGGGACGATCCCTGACTGAGGTGCACATCACCGACCTCGAAGAGGGCGTTTTCTACTCCAACCTGGTCTTCGATGATGGAACCACGGTTTCTGCACGCCCAAGCGATGCCATCGCGCTAGCGCTGCGCACCGGAACCACGATCTTTGCCACCGAGGAATTGCTCGACACGGCGGCCATTTTGATTCCCGATGAGGAAGAAGATGAAGACGAGGTCGAGAAGTTCCGCGAGTTCCTCGACCAGATTTCACCCGAAGATTTTCAGGCGGAAGGACCGCAGTCGTAGCCCCGT
>CAMCVY010000094.1 GCA_945881995.1 Bifidobacterium breve
GACATCGCTGAAATTAACTCGGTGTCCGCAACTTTGGGTGCTGACCAGCTCACTGCTGGATTGATCGCTGGTGGTTTGGGCCTGCTCTTGGTCATCCTCTATCTCTTGGTTTACTACCGCGCGCTTGGGCTGGTTTCGGTTGCCAGCCTTTTGGTGGCCGGTTACCTTGCGTATGTTTCGTTTGTCTTGTTGGGGCGAACGATTGGCTTCACCTTGACGTTGGCAGGTGTGGCTGGTGCCATCGTGGCCATCGGTATTACAGCGGACTCGTTCATCGTCTACTTTGAACGCATTCGTGACGAGGTACGAGACAACAAGTCGCTCCGCGTTGCTGCTGAGTCTGGTTGGCTTCGTGCTCGTCGAACGATCTTGGCTGCGGACTTTGTGTCACTTCTAGCCGCCGGAGTCTTGTACTTCGTCTCGGTTGGAAACGTACGAGGTTTCGCTTTCGTTCTCGGGTTGATCACCATCATTGACATCGCTGTGGTGTTCTTCTTTACCCGACCGCTCGTCGCGGTTTTGGTTAACAAGTCCTTCTTTGCCCGAGGGGGACGGTTCTCGGGGGTCGATCCGGTCCGCTTAGGTGCGGCCTCGACGCAAGTCGAGAACACGAAGGTCACTGCTACCGCCACCTCTGAGGAGTTCTGATGTCCCGCATCGCAGATTTGGGTAACAGCCTGTACCGGGGTGAGGTGCAGTTTGACTTCATCGCCCGTCGTCGTCGGTGGTACGCCATCAGTGGCTTGCTCGTGATCATTTGTGGCTTGAGCTTGGCCGTGAAGGGCCTGAACTTCGGTGTGGAGTTCACGGGTGGAACCGTATTTACCGTGCAGGCAGAGGATGGAACCGTAGAACAGGTTCGATCCACTGTTGATGCCGCGGGAGCCAAAGAGGTAGTCGTACAGCGGGTTAATAACGATAGGTTCCGAATCCAAACCGAAGCGTTGACTGAAGCCGAGCGTAATAAGATCGCGTCTGCTCTTGCGAAGTCGCTAGAAGTGAAGGAAGACACCGTTGGTGTCCAATTTGTCGGACCTTCATGGGGTTCAGAGATCACCCAGAAGGCCGTGACTGGCTTGTTGATATTCCTGGTTCTCGTGGTGATCTTCTTGACGATTTACTTTGAGTTCAAGATGGCCATGGCTGCGCTGGTTGCGCTGGTGCACGACGTCTTGCTCACCATTGGCGTCTACTCAATTCTTGGAATTGAGGTCACCCCGGCCACCGTCATCGGCATCTTGACCATCCTCGGTTACTCGCTGTACGACACAGTCGTGGTGTTCGACAAGGTGCGCGAGAACACCGCTGGCCTGGTGGGCAGTGGTCGTATGACCTACAGCCAAGCTGCCAACTTGGCCGTTAACCAAACCTTGGTGCGTTCGATCAATACCTCTGTGGTGGCTTTGCTACCCGTGCTGGCCATCTTGATCGGTGCCGTTGGACTCCTGGGTGCTGGCACCTTGCAGGAGTTGGGCGTTGCCCTCTTTGTGGGAATCGCGGCTGGAACTTACAGCTCGATCTTTATCGCGACCCCGATCTTGGCTGACTTGAAGGAGCGTGAGCCCGAGATGAAGTCACTGGCTCGTCGTGTGGAGCAACGTCAATCGGGTGGTGGAAAGTCGTCGAAGAAGGCGTCGGCTGCCACGAGTACCGATGAGACCGTTGAAGTGACGGCATCAGCTGGGGTCTCATCGACCTCACCAGCCAAGCGTCAACAGCCCTCAAAGAAGAACAAGGGCAAGCGTCGCTAGTTGCTGATCGCCTGTGGTGTGCTCTTCTCCTAGACTGAGGGCAGGCACACAGTAAACGGAGGTGGCGATGGCCGAAGATTCCGTTGTTGCGCCCGTTGCTGAATCGTCGTCTCGGCTGACGAGGCTGACTCGTCGTGGGCGCTTGGGTGTTACGGCCCCCGAACTTGAGGGTGTCTCACGTTCGTTGCGTGAGCATCACCCCAAGGCTGATCAACGCGACCTGCAGTTGGCTTTTGACATCGCGGAGGCCAGCCATCGCGGTCAAATGCGCAAATCCGGTGAGGCCTACATCACGCACCCGGTTGAGGTGACGGAGATCCTGGCGGATTTAGGGATGCCCGTTCCGGTGTTGGTCGCTGCACTGCTCCACGACACCGTGGAAGACACGTCCTATTCGCTGGCGGAATTGCGTGAAACCTTCGGCGATGAAGTAGCCGAACTCGTTGATGGAGTAACGAAGCTCGACAAGCTCAAATATGGCAACGCCGCTCAGGCCGAAACCGTACGAAAGATGATCGTCGCGATGGCCCGCGATATTCGTGTCCTGGTGATCAAGTTGGCCGATCGGTTGCACAACATGCGCACGCTGAGCGTCCTCAACCCCGATCGGCAAGAAGCCAAGGCTCAGGAAACGCTGGAAATCTATGCCCCGTTGGCGCACCGGCTCGGTATGAATGCCATTAAGTGGGAATTGGAAGACCTCGCGTTTGCGACCTTGAAACCAAAGATGTTTGACGAGATCAAGGAATTGGTGGATGAACGTGCTCCGGAACGTGCTGGCTACCTATCCGATGTGATCGCTCAAGTCAGTCATGACCTTGATGATCAGAGCATCAAGGCCACCGTTACAGGGCGACCGAAGCATTTGTATTCGGTCTACCAAAAAATGATCGTGCGAGGCCGCGACTTCACCGATATTTATGACCTGGTCGGTGTGCGCATCTTGGTTGAGGATGTTCGTGATTGCTATGGAGCGCTGGGCGCGATTCATGCCCGATGGAATCCAGTTCCTGGCCGCTTCAAGGACTACATCGCGATGCCTAAGTTCAACATGTATGAATCCCTGCACACCACCGTGATGGGGCCGGCGGGAAAGCCGGTTGAACTTCAGATCCGCACCTACGCCATGCATCGTCGCGCCGAGTACGGGATCGCCTCGCACTGGAAGTACAAGGAAGATGCCACGGGCCGCACCACTGGTATTCGTGATTCGGGGGATATGTACTGGCTCAAACAACTGCTGGACTGGCAACAGGAAACGGCCGACCCCAGTGAGTTCCTCGATGGCCTGCGTTACGACTTGAGTACGGCCGAGGTGTTTGTCTTCACACCGAAGGGCGATGTGCTGGCTTTGCCGGCTGGCTCGACTGCCGTGGACATGGCGTACGCCGTTCACACGGAAGTAGGTCACCGCTGCATCGGAGCTCGAGTCAATGGTCGACTCGTTCCGCTGGAATCAAAACTCGACAACGGTGACGTGGTCGAGGTCTTTACTTCCAAGGGTGAGGGCGCTGGCCCCTCGTTGGATTGGTTGAACTTCGTCGGCAGCACCCGGGCGCGCAATCGCATTAAGGCCTGGTTCTCCAAGGAGCGCCGCGAAGAGGCGGCCGAACTTGGCCGCGATGAACTCGCCAAAGCGTTGCGCAAAGAAGGTTTGCCGCTGCGGGTGATGACCGGTGATGACCTGGCCACAGTTGCGGATGCTCTGCATTGTGAAGACATTCATGCGTTGTTTATCGCCATCGGCGAAAACCGGGTCTCGGCCGTTTCAGTGGTCGCCAAACTGGTGACGCACATGGGCGGTACACAGGCCTTGGCTGAGGACATCGTCGACACAGACACCTCGGTTGCCGCCATGCGCTTTGGCCGCGAACGAGGCGACTCCGGAGTGGTGGTTTTGGGCGCTGGGGAGGTGTGGTCCAAGCTGGCCCGCTGCTGCACGCCTGTCCCAGGAGATGAGATTGTCGGCTTTGTCACCAGAGGTAGTGGAGTGTCGGTCCACCGAACGGACTGCGTGAACGTTGAAGCAATGGCCGATCAGGTAGATCGGTTTGTGGACGTGCAGTGGGCTCCGACCGCGCAATCAATGTTCTTGGTCAATATTCAAATTGAAGCACTGGATCGCTCGCGGTTGCTCTCCGATGTCACTCGGGCGCTGTCGGATCAACACGTCAACATCTTGTCTGCATCAGTGAGTACGTCAAAGGATCGAATCGCGATGAGCCGTTTCACCTTTGAAATGGCTGACCCCAAGCACCTCGATCACGTCTTGCGAGCCGTGCGCGGTGTGGCAGGAGTGTTTGACGTGTACCGCGTTACTGGCTGAACTCGTCCAGTGCGCTTTGCGCCTGCAGGAGCCATTCTTGGCGAGCAGCGATGGACTCATTGGCTTGGTCAACGCCACGCTGATCACCCTTGGCGGTAGCAGCGTCCCGTTGCTTCTCCAGCTTGGCAATCACGCCCAGTAGCTGATCGACGGCGTCTTGAGATCGGGCTCGGGCCGCAGGGTCTTGGCGCTTCCACAGTTCTTGTTCAGCGTTGCGAACGGCGTCTTCGACCTTCTTTAGGCGCTGTTCAATCTTGGCCTTGTCGTCGCGAGGCACGTGGCCGATGGCCTCCCAGGCCTTGCTGATCTCGCGCAGAGCGGCTTTGGCACTGCCAATGTCGGTGATGGGCAAGAGGGCTTCAGCCTTGGTGGCTAGCTCTTGCTTGGCTGCCAAGTTGGCTGCGTGCTCCACGACTTGTTCAGCGTCCTTCTCGTTCTTGCGAGCAAAGAAGGCATCCTGTGCGGCCTTGAAACGCTGCCAGAGCATTTCGTCGTCGCCCTTGCCGGCCCGACCGGCGGCCTTCCATTGCGCCATTAGGTCCCGGTAACGGCGCGAGGTCTCGGCTAGGTCCGTGCTGGTGGTCAAGGCTTCGGCTTCGTCAGCCAATCGACCCTTGATGACCTTCGCCTTTTCACGTTCAACGTCCAAGGCGGCAAAGTGTGAACGGCGAGCGCGGTCAAACGTGGTGCGGGCTGCACTAAAGCGCTTCCACATGGCCTGCTCTGCTGAGCGGTCAACGCGCGGAGCGTTCTTCCATTCCTCAAGCAAATCCCGGAAGCGATCACCAGATGCTTTCCATGTGGTGCTCGTTCCCAGCTTTTCGGCTTCGACAACGAGCGCTTCGCGATTGGCTAGTGCTTTCGCCTTGTCAGCTTTGCGCTCTTCCTTGACGGCTTCCTTGCGCTGGTCAACCAGGGCTACTGCCGCATCAAGGCGGCGATCTAACGTGGCAAGGTCACCAACGGCTGCACCAGCGGCAACTTGTTCCTTCAACCGCGCAATGGTTCCCAGTGCAGTCTCAGGGTCGACTCCGCCGGCCTTGAGGCGTTTTTCCAACAGGGTGACTTCAGCGTTAAGTCCATCAAAGCGCCGTTGGTAGAAACTCAAGCCTTCCGCAGGGGGACCGGCTTGCCATGAAGCAATCAAGCGTTCTTCGTCTGCGACGCGGACGTATACGTTTCCCGCGTCATCGACGCGGCCCCAGTCTTGGCTGCTCATGGTGTCCTTACGGCTCGTTGCTTACTAGATGGAAGTGATCAATGTAGCCAACTTTGGTCGGCCTATTGGGGGAGTTGGTATTTCTCGAAAGAATTAATCTTGGACATCACGAGCTGTTGGATCGGTGAACCGTCAGTTTCGCCGCCCTTTACGCCTGCAGCAGCCACTTTGTCCACGATCTCGATTCCTTTGGTGACTGTCCCGATGACCGAGTAATTCGGCGGCAGGGGGGAGTCCTTGTAGAGGATGAAGAACTGGCTGCCGTTGGTGTTGGGGCCACTGTTGGCCATGGCCACCGTCAGGCGGGGGTAGATCACGCTTCCATTACCAGCGTCCTTGAGGCCGGGATTCATGTTTTCATCAATCACGGTGTAGCCCGGACCGCCAGTGCCGGTACCGGTCGGGTCGCCACACTGCAGAACGAAAATTCCAGAGGTGGTCAGTCGGTGGCAGGGGCTGTTGTCAAAGTAACCTTCAATGTTTTTGACCCCACTCTTGTCATCGCCTGGGATGCGCTGAACGGGTGCACCAGTGTTGGCCAAGAAGATCATGTTCTTCGTCAAAGTGGGGGCGTTGGCTTCAAATTCGACTTCGATGTCGCCACAGTTGGTCTTGAGGAACATTCCCAATGTCTTGTCTTTAGCGAGTTGAATTTGGTCGTAGCCAGGGTTGTACTTCTTGGCCTTGGTCGAAATAGTTTTGACTTGCTTACAGTCAGCCACAGTTGGTTTATCGCCCGTGGTTGACGTGGAGTTAGAGGACGTGTCCGTGCTTGCTGTGTCAGAGGAAGAGGACGATCCGTTCATGGCCTTGGAAATTCCAATGCCACCAAGGATGACCACCAGAGCCACGGCGCCGATGATGACGATGCGACTTTTACGTTCGCTGGCAGATGCCTGCTTTGACGCCTCAAGTTGCTCAAGCTCGCGCTTGAGCTTGTTCTCGGCGCGTTCGCGATCCTTGCTGGCCATGTTTCCTCCATCTATCCAGTGGTCCATCCCACCCGCGACGACGAGTGGGCGGACCTAGAGCCACGGTGGAGTCTAGAGCCGCGTGGGGCGGCTGTGAATCCTTGGTGCCTCGGTAGGGTTCACTAGTCCAGACGAATCTGCGCCTCGGAGGGTTCCCGTGTTCGTAGCCGGCTTTCCAGCCGCTGCCTTTGGCACCAACTGCTATGTCCTGGCCAGCGGCCCCGGTCAAGAGTGTGTGGTCGTGGACCCAGGCACAGATGTGGGACCCCAGTTGGACGAAATCATCGCGGAAAACCGCCTGAAGCCCGTAGCGGTCCTGCTCACGCACGGACACATCGATCACACATTTTCGGTGACTCCCGTCTGTGGTGCCCGCGGGATTCCGGCGTGGATTCACCCCGGCGATCGGCACTTGTTGGTGGACCCCATGTCCGGCCTCTCAGCGGAGACCAAGCAGTTCTTTGGGGGTCGATTGCAGT
>CAMCVY010000095.1 GCA_945881995.1 Bifidobacterium breve
GGTGACAACACCACGAGGCCAACGACACTTCCCACGAGGTCAACCGCCCGCTGAACCACGCGGCGACCACCGGTGAACTGTGGCGCATCGACGTAGATCAAGGGCAGACCTGACACTGGCCGCATCGTGATGCGAGGTCCGGCCACATCTGCAATTGCTGGGGCAATGACCAAATCGATGCTGGTGCCTTCCAGCGCCCAAGCAATCCGGCGAACCCGATCACTGCGAATCGCCATGCCGGCAGTGATCGCCACCGTGTCTGCTGAACAAGCACGTGCTGCCGCCACCACATCATCAATGGATCCAGCAACTGGGACTGGAGAATAACCATCTGCTTCGCCGGCCGAGCACATGCCAACCACGGCGAATCCCGCGTGTGCATCAGCGCGCATTTGCGCGGCAAGGTCTGCTACGCCTTCCGCATCACCAACCGCGAGGACGCGATTGAGATTGAATCCGTGGCGGCGGGTGGATTGCAATCGAAGCCGGAAGGCGAAGCGCACGATAATCAGCAGAAGGAATCCCAGCGGAAGTGCAACCGCGATAAACCCTCGAGCAACTTCTAGTTTGAGTAAATAAGACACGATGGCAACCGCACCGAAGGTCCGAAACGTCGCCGATGTCAGCCGGCGAAACTCTTCGGTTCCGATGCCCAGCATGCGCGGTTCGTATACGCGGGTATAGGCCAGCATCCCCAACCACAAACCCAGTAAGAGAAACGCCACCGCTCCGTAGCGCAAGGGCGAGGTATCGCCGACGTCACCAAATCGAACGAAGTACGCCATCACCATCGAGAAGGCAACAACCACTGCGTCGGCGAGGACTAGTTCCGCGGCGCGGGCCCGTTGCCACGACTGCGTGGACTGACCACCATCGCTAGCCATTTCGCGTAGGCTTGGTTCGTCGGGAAGGTTAGATTGCACGGCGTCATCATGACATCTCCATGCCGGCATCCTCTGCCGATTCGAACCAGAAGGAGCACACATGGCCAGCCAACTGCCCTCGGCAGTGCCTGTGCTGGCATGCGCTGGAGTTCCCATCGCGGCGCTGGAGATGAATGAGGCGGTGGCCTGGTGCATTGAAACCGCTCAGTCGCTGGCTGCGGACTCCGCCGGCCTAGACGTCCACCTGTGCAACTCCTACACACTGGCACTGGCCGATGACGATCACGAGTTTCGGGCACTTCTTAATCGAGCCGCTCTCAATCTCGCTGACGGCACTCCCGTGGTGTGGGCCAATCGTCTGCTTCACAAGGACGCAAATCCACCCCGTAGTCGGGTGCGCGGACCGAGCTTGTTCGTCAACGTACTCGCCGCGGGGCAAGCAGCACAGATCAAGCACTACTTACTCGGCTCAACTCCCGAGACCCTCGAGGCCATGCAACGCGAAATTGCCCAGCGCTTTCCCGAAGCCCTCATCGTGGGCACCGACTCACCTCCTTGTCGTGAACTCACCGAAGCCGAACGTCTAGACCAACGAGAACGCATCAAGTCCAGTGGCGCACAGATTGTGTGGGTGGGTTTAGGAACGCCTAAACAAGATGTTGAAGCTGCAGGGTTGGCCAATTCATTGCCGGTTATCGCGATCGCCGTCGGGGCTGCCTTTGATTTCGTGGCTGGAACGGTTGAAGAGGCCCCCGATTGGATGCAACGCAGAGGAACTGAATGGATACACCGCTTTACCCAAGAGCCCGGGCGCCTGTGGCAGCGGTATTTGGTTGGCGGTCCCCGATTTGTGAAGGCTGTCATCACCAGGCGTAGTCGATGAAGGTTCTCATGGTTCACAACCGCTATCGCAAGGCGATCCCATCGGGCGAAAACTCCGTAGTAGATGCTGAAATTGCGATCTTGCACACCAGCGGGCTGGATGTTGCTACCTACTTACGCTCAAGTGACGAGATCACTGAGATGTCAGGCGCTCAGAAAGTGGCAGTAGCCCTAGGACCCATTCGCTCTGGCCAAGGCGTTCGTGAATTCACCGAACTTCTCGACAGTGAAAAGCCTGATGTCGTACACATTCACAATGTGTATCCACTCATTAGCCCATGGGTAGTTCGCACAGCGCATAAGGCCGGCATTCCCATCGTGATGACGGTGCATAACTTTCGCCTAGATTGCGTTGCCGGCACCTATCTTCGCAATGGACAAGTGTGTACCGATTGCACGAGCACATCCTTTGCCATGCCGGCTATTACTCACGGGTGTTACCGCGGATCAAGCATCCAATCCATACCCATGGTGATGAGCCGCAGCATCCACCGCTCCACATGGCAGCTCGTTGATCGCTTCATCGCGCTGACTGGCTTCCACCAAGAGTTCCTCGTTCGCATGGGAATCTCCCCTGACCGCATCGTGGTGCGACCTACCAGCGTTACCGATCCGGGCGCGGGCACAGCCCCAGGTAAGGACGTGTTGTTCGTCGGCCGGCTGGGCGCGGAAAAGGGAGTAGACGTTCTGCTTGAAGCCTGGCGGATTTCCGGCGCAGAGCAATGTGGTCGCGCTCTGCACATCGTCGGTGATGGTGAACTTCGAGAGGCCGCCGATCGAGCTGCTCGCATGGATCCATCTATCCGCATCCATGGCATGCAGGATTCAGCGCACGTTGCCGAGTTGATGGATCAGTGCGGGCCCGTAGTAATTCCTTCCACCTGTTTTGAAGGATTGCCCTTAGTGCTCGCCGAGGCCATCGCGCGAGGCCGCCCGATCATCGCCAGCGACATCGGCGGTCTAGGTCGCACCGTTACCGACGATTTAGGCTGGAAAGTTCCACCATCAAACGCTGTTGCTCTAGGCGCAACCATCGGTGCACTCACCGATGAACAGATTGCCCAGCGTGGTGCTGCTGCCCGCGAGCGCTTCCTCAAGGAATTCGACCAAGCCGTGACGACTCCACAGTTGATCGGGATTTACACCGAGCTCACCAGCAACTAACTGCTACTTGCGAGCGATGGATCGCCAGCTTTTCGCCGCAAAATGCCTGACCCGTGCCGAAACAGCCAGACCCGTGGTGATCACGGCATCAATAGCATCGTTTCCTTGAACCAAAACGTCATGATCTTTACGCATTTGACGACTGGACCGGATGAAGTAGTCCGGAGCCACATCCTTGGACACTCCACCGAGCAAGAAATCGGCCAACATGTGGGGGATGGGAGTCGGGGCACTGATCTCGGCGGCGCGCAGCATGTATTCCTGATCCGCGGCGTAGCCGAACTGCGGTCGATAGTGGCCCAGTTTCTCGATCATGTGGTGAGTGAAGAAGGCTGACTGGTGTCCAACGAATCGCAACCCCAGTCGCAGGTCATTCATCGAAAACTTCGGCGTGAAGTGAATGCCTTCAACCGCACCTGACTCGTCGATGTAGCGCATCACGCCGTATGCCCATTGCCACTGATGATCGCGTTGATTCCGATCAACGATCCCCAGCACTTGCGAAGTCGAGAAAGTATCTGCTGCATTAAGGACCACCACGATGTCACCAGTAGAGCGATCAATGCCTTTGTTCATGGCGTCATAGATTCCGCCATCAGGGCCGGATTGCCAGTCCACTCGTTCATCGGTGAGCGAGGTGAGCCACTCAACAGTTCCGTCCGTACTACCGCCATCGACGACCAGCCAACGCCAATTGTCGAAGTCCTGGCTACTCACCGAGTCCCAGGTCCGCTTCAATCCCTCAAGGTTGTTCCACGTGATGGTGAGTACGTCAAAAAGCCGTGGCGCACTGGCGCTGGCCTCAGACATCAGTTCTCCGATCGCGGTCAAGGAACATCAGGGTAGCCCTCACACTCCTCGCCACAAGCGCCAACTTGACCCTTATCTTCCATCCCTTGCTCCAACTCTCCTAGATTTAGGCCATGACCTCCGCTCAGCCCGATGCGCCACGCTTCAGCATCATCACCATCGGTCGCAATGACTTGGCGGGGTTGAAAGTGGCAGCACAATCCATTGCTAGCCAGACCTGCCAGGACCTTGAGTGGATTGTCAGTGATGGCGCGAGCACCGATGGAAGCGTCGAATGGCTTGAGTCAGCGAACTTGGCTTACTTGGATTTCATCTCGGAACCGGACAACGGAATTCAAGACGCCTACAACAAGGGAATCGCGCGAGCTACTGGCGAGATCTTGGTCTTCATCAATTCCGGCGACATGTTTGCCAGCGACGAGACTTTGGCGCTGGTTGATCAGGACCAGAAAATGCGTGGCTGGTCGTGGGCCTACGGAGCCATGAATGTCGTAGATGGCGAACGCAACGTTATTGATGTGAATAACTGGCGGAACTTCAGTACGTGGCAGTTGCGCATGGGATTGCACTCCATCGGTCACCAAAGTGCCTTTTTCACCCACGCCTTGGTATCAAAAGTCGGTCTTTATCGATCCGAGGTGGGCGTGCAATCCGATCAGGACTTTATGTTGCGGGCCGCTGACTTGGCCGAACCTGCTTACATTGATGCAGTTCTTGCCCTCCTTGAAACCGGCGGCGTCTCCTCTGGGCTTGCACCCGATGCTTTCGTTCGCAAAGCTCAAATGATCAGACAGATGGACGATCGCTTGCTGTGGGGAAGCGCGCTTGCTGACTCGTTGCTCACCTCTGTATTAGCGGCAACTAAGCGCGTGCGACACCGAATCTGGTTGATGCGGGGCGGAGGCACCTCCTGAACCCCGAAGTCTGCGTCGTGATGACTGCGTACAACGCAGCTTCCACCATCAAGGTGGCGGTTGAGTCGGTGCTGGGTCAGTCCTTCGAAGACTTCCACCTCATCGTGCTCGATGACGGCTCAACTGATGAGACCGCGAGCATCGTGAGCGCTATCGGTGATCCACGATTGACATTCATTCCAGCCGAACATCACGGTCGTAGCGCGGCACTCAATGCTGCCATTGCGGCAAGCAACGCGACATACATCGCACTCAATGACGCTGACGATCAATCGCTTCCGGATCGTTTGGGATGGCAAGTTGCTTATCTTCAAGCGCACCCAGAGGTAGATGTCGTCGGTGGATCAATGCGCGCTATTGAGGGAAGTCGGGAATGGACGCTGAGCTACCCCACCGACCACCAAGACATTTGCGCTCAACTCGATGTGGGAAAGATGCCTATTGCTAATGCGTGCGCGATGTTTACCCGCGACTGGTTTGAGCGCACCGGTGGTTTTTCCACTGACTTGGAACGCCTCGAGGATTTTCAGTTGTACTTCAGACAGCGCTCGCAAACAAGGTTTGCCGCCGTACCTCAAACGATCCTGGCCTATACATTCCGCACCTTTTCACGCCAGCAATGGCAAGCCGAGGAAAATCAACGGCTCACGATCGCTGGGTCACCGGCTCAGGCTTCGACGTTGGGCTACCTGAAATATCGGCTGGCTGTGTGGAGTCAACAGCGCGGGCTAGGACTGACTAGTCGGTAAGTGCGTCACACGTACAAGGTCACGCCAAGGCTGATGACCCATAAGGCTCCTAGGGCCAACAAGGTTGGATTGCGCAAGATCGCTGTTTCGGGTTCACCGCCCTTGCCACTATCGATGACCAGGGCATAGACCAGCAGGCCAAGCGTGAACGGCACCAGCGAGATCAAGGTTGCGGTGGTGGATTCGCGGGGAACGGTGATCACCCACAGTCCGTAAACCATCACAGTGACTGCCGCGGCAACGGTCCAGACAAAACGAAGATACGTAGAGGTGTAGGAGAGCAAACTGCTTCTGGTTTGTCCTACCTCGCCACCTTCAGCTTCTAACGTCACGAGTTCGGAATAACGCTTTCCGGCCACAACGAAGAGTGAGCCAAAGCCCGCAACCAACAAAAACCAGTCACTAATGGCAATGTCAGTTGCCGCACCTCCAGCGAGGGCGCGCAGCAGGAAGCCGCTGGCGATCACCGCGAGGTCAAGAACGGGCTGATTCTTCAGCCAAAAAACATACAACAGTTGAAGCACCAAGTACGTGACGATCACCCACAACAAAGCAGGTTCGGCCAGGGTTGACAATGCCAGCGAAGCAACCAGCGCAACTACTGCGAGTACGACCGCAGTACTGGGGGCTACCTGTCCTGAGGCTATGGGGCGATTCTTCTTTTCCGGGTGGAGCCGATCCTTGGGCGCATCGCGCACATCGTTGAGCAGGTACACCGCGCTTGAGGCCAGACAAAACGCCACGAAAGCCACAGCGACGTTGGCGGCTACCGATGGTTCGAAAAGCCGGCCCGCCGCGAACGGGGCGGCGACAACGAGCACGTTTTTCGCCCACTGCTTGGGGCGAAGCGCTTTGACTAACGCTGGGATGGCCACCGCCCTAGAGTAGAGGTGTGACTGGGATCAACGACGCCATATCGGGCAAACACCGCGAAGTCTTAACGGGCTGGGGACGCACCAGCCCCTCCGCTGCCCACGTCGTACCCGTCACCGACGAACAAGACATCGCAAGTGAGTTAGCCGAACCCACTCAACGCGGTGTGATTGCGCGCGGTTTAGGCCGAAGCTACGGCGACAGCGCACAAAATGCCGGCGGTCTGGTCTTCGACATGACGCACTACAACACCATCGACAGTTTCGATTCCGTGGCTGGAGTCGTCGATGTGCAGGCGGGTGTTTCCATTGACGAACTCATCACTGACTTTCTTCCGTTGGGCTGGTTTGTCCCCGTTACCCCAGGGACACGATCGGTCACGGTGGGTGGGGCG
>CAMCVY010000096.1 GCA_945881995.1 Bifidobacterium breve
CAACATCACGAGGCGACGCGGCGGCTTGCCGAGGTTGTGCACCCGCGCAACGGTTTCTTGTCCGCGATAGCACCCCTTGTTCAAGTGAACCGCAGTTTCAATCCAGCCGACCTCGTGCGCGATCGTCTTGTGATCGGTCTCAAAGCCCACTCGTGGTTCACCCGCAGCAATGCGCAGCGCCTCAAAAGCCCAGATGCCAGCCGGTGGACCCCACGTCTGGGCGAGCTCGTTGAGCTGTGCTCGAGCAACGAGTGCATAGGAACCTCGATCAGTGACCAGCACGACCGCATCAGCAACATCCACCCGGCCGGGAAACCACACGACCGCCCACTCCTGCGTCACATCGGCCACCGCAACATCGAGCATGAACCGCATCGAGTCTAAGAACGCCAACAAATCAGCGCGACGATCACCTTCGGTCACCAGCCACGTAGTGGCACCATCGTCAACCAACCAGAAGTGATGCTCCACATGACCATGTGGCGATAACACCAATCCCTGTCGTGCTTGTCCTGGTTCTAAGTTTTCGACGTGTTGACTAATGAGCGAGTGCAACCACGAGAGTCGCTCCGAACCGGTAACGGCCAGAACCCCACGCTGAGACAGATCAACAAATCCATCACCTGTGGATAGCCGGCGTTGTTCTCCCAGTGGATCAGCGTAGTGCCAGGCAACACCGACATCATGAGGATCGAGTTCAGGATCAATTGCGACCGCATCCGGCAGATCAAGCAACGGACTGCGGTAGGTACTCATCGACTCTGACACTTACTGCACACTCCCTGAATGGCGAAGTGGTCAATGTCCACAGCAAACCCATGACTGGTCTTGAGTTCTTCGACCAAGGGATTCGCCGTGTCAACGGAAACTTCAAGGACTTCCTTGCACTTGCTACACACCAAGTGCAAATGGCGATGGTGATCAGCCAAGTGGTAAGTCGGGGAGCCATGGCCGAGGTGCGCATGCCGGACCAGACCAATTTCTTCCAACACTTCAAGGTTGCGATAGACCGTAGACAAGTTCAGCGAGGCATCCACCGTTTGTGCGTGACGCAGGATCTCTTCGTGCGTTCCGTGGCCTAGAGCGGCAACTGCATCAAAGACGGCCCGGCGCTGGGTAGTCACGCGGTAACCGTGCTCCCGCAATCGATCCTCAAGCAGATCCAGGCTCATGACCTCAGTCTCTCACCTCGCGGGCCGTAAGCCCACCTCTGGTGCAGAAATTAGCCGATGCGCTTAAGGCGAGCAGAAACGTGCGACTGCAGGTTTTGCCCCACACCCGCCATGTCGTAGGCCCACATCAAGTCGCCCTCGACCAAGCCATATAGACGCACGGCCGCGTTGTATTCCTTTGACGTCACCGTGCGCGCAACAACATCGGTTTGTATTTCAATCTGTGCGCCGTTGACCGAGCCAACGTAAATCTCCACAACACCGGTGGGGTGAGCCATGGTGACTTCCAATTTGTTGTCCGGCTGTGGGCGCCAAAAACCGGATTCCATGGCCAGCGGCCCAATGGGGTTTCCGGCATCATCGATTTTCCACGTGCGCGACCAGTACGACAAGAAGGGTCGACCATCGTGAGCGAAGGTCATCTCTTGCCCAAACTGGAACGACTCCGTCGTCGGATATCCACCCACTCCTGCGCCAGCCCAGGTGCCAATCAACCAGGCATAGGGAACAAGTTCCGTCGGAAGATCCGGCGAGAGTTCGAACATGGAATACCCCTTCTAAACCGCTACAGCGAACGACAAGGCTTGCTACTGCGAACGAACAATTCTGACAATGAGGACGACTCCTGCAGCCGCTAGCGCGACAAGCCCCAGAACCAAGACCACGCCAGCTACCACAGGTTGAGGGTAGTGGGCGAAGGTGGCGGATGTCCCAAGGAGGCGACACAAAAGCCCCAGTCGGTCACTAGGAGGGACGACTGGGGCTCTTGCAACCTCTGAGGGTTAGGCCGAAATAGCAACCTCAACTTCAGCTACCTGGCCCAGGTGAGCCACCACTTGGCGGTCAACCTGTGCACCGGGAGCCAAGGTGCGTAGCGTCCACGAACCAGGCGCGGCGAAAAAACGGAAGTGGCCGGTCGCGGAGGTGGGAACCTCAGCGGTGAACTCTCCGGTTCCATCCAGCAAGCGAACATAAGCGCCACCCACTGGCTGGCCATCGCGCGAAACCTGACCTTGGATCACTGTTTCTTTACTCATGTCGAGCCCTTCGATAGAAAGTCCACCGGCAACAGCGCCACACATCAGGCAGCGCCACCCTCGGGGGTGCCAGCGATGTCACCAAGTTGGACAGGTACGCCAACGAGTGCACCGTACTCAGTCCATGAGCCGTCGTAGTTCGTCACGTTGCTCACGCCCAGCAGCTCGTGCAAAACAAACCAGGTGTGCGCTGAACGCTCACCAATGCGGCAGTAAGCAATGGTGTCCTTGCCCAAGTCAACGCCAGCGCCTTCGTACAACGCCTTCAGTTCATCGTCGCTCTTGAAGGTGCCATCGTCATTGGCGGCCTTGCTCCACGGAACGCTGGCAGCGGTAGGAATGTGACCTGCGCGCTGTGACTGCTCCTGCGGAAGGTGGGCCGGGGCCAACAAGCGACCGGCGTACTCATCAGGCGAACGCACGTCAACCAAGTTCTGTGTGCCAATGGCACGAAGCACGTCATCACGGAATGCACGGATGCTCGTGTCCTGGGCCGAAGCCTTGTACGTGGTGGCTGTGCGGGTAGGAACCTCAGCAACCAAATCACGGGCGTCCAGTTCCCACTTCTTACGCCCACCATCGAGCAAACGCACGTCCTGGTGCCCGTAGAGCTTGAAGTACCAGAAAGCGTAGGAAGCAAACCAGTTGTTGTTTCCGCCGTAGATGATCACGGTGTCATCGTTGCTGATGCCCTTTGCGGACAACAGAGCCTCGAACTGCTGCTGGCTGACAAAGTCGCGGCGGACTGGGTCTTGAAGATCAGACTGCCAATCGATGCGTACGGCATTGCGAATGTGGTTGATCTCGTAAGCGGCGGTGTCCTCGTCAACTTCGACAAGCACAACCTTGGGGTCATCAATGTGGGCTACTACCCAGTCAGCATCAACCAGTGAGTCAGTGCGGCTCATTTTTCTTTTTCTCCTTGTAGGGAAGGGGTGAGTCCAGACCTCGGTGGTCTGGACTGTGCGGGTTAGGAATGTGCAGTAGTACTTGCAGGAATAAGGCGCTCAGTTGAGCCACCCGTAATACGTCGAATGATCAGGAACATTTCACAACCCAGGCAAAAACTAAACGTGGCGTTGAGGAATGCGGCAGCAAGCGCCATCGCGGTAGCAACGACACCCAGCGTGGTCAGCCCAGTGGCGAAACCAAGAGTGGCGACGACAGCGAAAGCTAGACCCACGCCTTGGGCAAAGCGCGGCGGCGCTGCTGCTTCAAGTTCGGCCGGCGGGGCTAAGCGAGGTCGAATCACCTTCTTGAACACCAGGCCATACGGAGCGGCCTGCAAGCCGACGATGGCGCCCAGAGCAAAGACCACAGTCTGGAATGCCAAGACCCACACCGACTGCGTGAGCAAGCCCAGCGCTAAAACGATGGTGGTGACCACTGCGCCGAAGCGAAGGCCGCGAGGATCTACGTACATGTGATGTCTCCTGAAAGTAAAAACTGCGAATAGGGGAAGGGATCAACGTGAAAGATCAGGGGCGCTGACGGAGAAAGCCGTCGAAGGGAGTGGACCAAACCAGGCGCTTAGCGCGGGTTCGGTGAGCTCACCGCTTTAGCAGGGTTGACACAGGCAGGTGGACACGCGGCATAGGTCAATCGCGCGACGTTTGGTGAGTAACACCTGTCCTGACATGTCTATAAGGGTAAGCACTACGCGATTGAATTACTACACCGGTCTCAAGATTTTTCGCTTAGCGGTCTTATTGCAATTGATTCGCACAAACTCACGCGTAAATACGCTAAATCAGCTCACCCAGTGCTGCGATCACATCGGCTTTGCGGGGGGCACCTGTCGCTCGACGGATGATGTGTCCGCGGCTATTAACCACCAACACCGTCGGGGTGCGGCGGATGTCTAACCGGCGAACTAAGTCCAATCGCGACTCAGCATCAATCTCGTAATGCTCGATGCCGTCAACCATGGTGGTGACCTCGGCCAAGACACGCTTGGTGACCCGGCACGGCTGACAAAAAGCTGATGAAAACTGCACCAACGTCGCGTGCTCACCGAGTGGCCCACCAAGGTCGGCCACGCTGATGTCGCCATGGGGACCGCTGGCTGTTGCGCTCACATCATCGGGGTTTTCTAATTCCCCAGGTGGTGCATCATCGGGCAGCGGGACCGGAGTCCCACGCTTCACGCGCTTCATGACGCCATCGGTGCGCTTGCGGTACAGCCCAAAAGCCGTCGCGGCCGCTAAGACGACTACGAGCACCAGGAACGTGCTGGTTGATTGCACGTTCTTACCCAACCACAGCGGAGGCGAGCGCGAAAACTGGTCCTGCGCAAAGGAACACAGTTGTTACCGAAGCTAAGACTTGGCCTTGGCTCATAGATTTCGTTCCTGCGCGGGTGGACACCACGAGCCACGCTGTGAGTGCAGTGGCACCGACGATGGCTCCGATGCCCGCATCAAGTGGGAGGTAATAGCCATCCGCGACCAACGAACCAGCAACTGCGGCAACAACTCCGGCTACGACAACACCAGCAGCAGCAACAATGCGTTGGCCGCCTGAACGCTTTTCCAGGGCCAGAAAACTCAACGCGACACCAGCACCCAGGAGCGCACATGCCGCCACTAGCGGAGCCTTCAAGTAACCCGCACGGCTCAGCGGAATCCACACTGATCCGGCTGTCGCGAGCACGATCAATAAGACGTTGATGGACATGGTCTGCACAACTTTTTCCGGCTCGCTGCGCCGGCTCAGTTGTACCAATACAACGATGAATACAGCCAGGCCCAAAATGGGAGCGAGGTAGGCAACACCACCAGGGTCGTTGCCCCCCAGCTCCTTTTGGAACAACGTTCCGCCCACGGCGACCAAACCGGCGAGGAAAAAGATTGACGCAGACAACTCATCGACCAGGGGAAAAAGTCGGGGAATAAGCACCCACAAAAACACCAAACCCAGGGCAATGGCCAAAGCCATCGGGGCAGCACCGCCGGATCCGGCAAGGCCTAGGACAGCCGCTGCCAAAAGGAAGGAAAGGGCCGCGTTCATATGCGCATCGTGCCAGCCTTTGGAGCGAGGGTGTTGCCCACCGCGCGATCGGGTAGATTGAGGGCACTTACCGCGCCCCCAGACGGGAGGTTCACGCATGGCAGCCCTGCTCCTGCTGACCTCACGGATGCACGCTTCCACCGAGGTTCTCCCAGCGCTGGGACTCTTGAGTCACCAGGTCAAGGTATTGGGAACAGAGCCGTCGGCCTTGGTGGATGCTCCTCACGCCGATGTCATCTTGGTTGACGCGCGCTACGAGCTTCCGGCCGCCAAGAGTTTGTGCCGGCTCTTGCGCACTACCGGAGTGAGTTCTCCTGTTTTTGTTATCACTACTGAGGGTGGCTTGGCTGCGCTGACCGCCGATTGGGGCATCGACGATGTCTTGATCGATACCGCTGGCCCAGCCGAAGTCGAAGCCCGCATTCGTATTGCCACCGGTCGCTTGGCCCTCGAAGCCGGCGAAGCCGTGCCCAACGAAATCAATAGCGGTCCGGTCACCATTGACGAATCGAGTTACACCGCCAAGGTGCGCGGACGCATTCTTGATTTGACGTTCAAGGAATTTGAATTGCTCAAGCACTTGGCGCAACACCCAGGACGCGTTTTCACCCGCGCTCAGCTTTTGCAGGAAGTGTGGGGCTACGACTACTTCGGTGGTACGCGAACCGTGGACGTACACGTGCGACGTCTGCGCGCGAAGCTTGGTACCGAAAACGAATCACTCATCGGTACCGTGCGCAACGTGGGCTACCGATTTGTCATGCCCCCTCGCACAGAAGACATCGCGCGCGCCGACGCCCCCGCACGCGTGTGAACCCCGTCGATTTCGACCTCACGATTGCCCGTCGGCTAGCGGGCGACGAAGTTCCTGCTGTCAATGCCCTCATCCAAAAGGTGACCGACGCCGACGGCGTCCGACCGCTATCCGAGCACGTGATGTTGCACCTGCGCTACGGCGGTGACAGCGATGTCATCCATGCCATGGCGTGGAACAAGAGCAAGGAACTCGTGGGCTATGCCCACCTCGACGTCACAGACTCGGTCGAGGGCTCCAGCGTGGAGATGTGTGTTGATCCACAAGCTCGTGGCTTGGGTCTCGCGACCGCTTTGGTCACCCGAGTGCAGTCCGAAACTCCCGATGCTCGGTTGCGGCTGTGGGCCCATGGTGAAAACTCCGCGGCCATGGCTCTGGCCACCAGCATGGGCTTTACTCGCATGCGTTCGCTGGTTCAAATGCGTAGATCGCTGTTTGCTCCACTACCTGAACCTGAACTCCCCTCAAACATCACAGTTCGCACTTTTGTCCCAGGACAAGACGAAGGTCAATGGCTGACGGTGAACAGTGCTGCGTTCGCTA
>CAMCVY010000097.1 GCA_945881995.1 Bifidobacterium breve
TCAGGTCTGGATTGTCTTTTGGCACTGTAACGACATCAAGATCACCGGTTCCGCCCATGAACAAATTGGGCAAGATCTCGTGCGGCAACCAGTCGACGTCCTCGGTGCCCTCCCATTGCGGCGACAAAGCGTCTAGCGCGTCATCAGATGGCATAACAACTCAACTTTCGATAAGGGGTTTTCAGATGCGAAAACCCGCACTTCCGGGGGAGGCCAATTGGCTTCCCCCGGCTGGTTTATCCCTTGGGAGCACCGTGCGCGGGTGTGCGCGGTTGCTGGAGCGACATGGCCAAGGGGCCAACTGCGACGCTCACTCTTTACCTGTTTTCCACTCTAGGTCAGGGGTCTGACAACAGTGGAAAATCGTTAGGCCGTGTGCTGAGTCCAGACCTGGCCATCCCACCAACGCCAGGTGGCGATGCCTTGCGGATCGGGATACCAGTTAGGCGGTGCAGCAGGAGCTGGCATGGACTCCTCGTGCGCGACAACCGGCTCAGCCGGCGGCTTCTTGGGGGCTCGCGCTTTGCGGGGCGCGGACTCCTTGGCAGCTGCCTTCTTCGGGTTCAACACTTTCGTGTTGTAAATACCAGCACCGGGGATCCGGACAGTGCGGCGCACTTGGCCTCGCGTGTTGGTTGACATCCGAAATCCTGGAATGCCCACCGAACCGCTCAAGCCTCGCTTGGTCAGGGTGACCCGAAAGGGTCCAAACCCTTTCGAGCGCCTCAACTGCCATGCCATGGTGTCCCCGATTCGTTGTTGGAACCAGCCTACGACCTCAGACTTAGTGCGCGTCGGCAAACAGATCGTGGCGCTGGTTCAGAACCAGCAAGTGGACGAGCTCCGCATCCCATTCCACGCCTGAAATCGACGTGAACAGATTGTCCGCCTCGCCCACACCAACGACCTTCTCAGCTAATCCAGCCTTGGAAATGCGGCTGAGTTCGACTGATTCCAATCCATCAATGAAGCGGTGGACACGGCGTGAGGGTGTACGTACCGAACGCACCCCGCGAGTATCGGCCAATGCGCCACTGATCAAGGCATCCCAGGCCTGAACCAAATCATCGTGAGTGGCAAACACCTCAAGCATGATCGGGTGACCGTTAGCTGCCACAACAACACCGACTTGACCATCGAGCGGGCGCACATCGCTGCCGACGGCCTGCTCTTCCACCAAGTTCAGGTAGTCAACATAGGAGGCAGTCTTTGAGGTGAACTGCATCGAGGAAAAGCGATCAACCTCGGCCCAGACTTCATGCTGCTTGCTTTGCATACTGCCCTCAAGCTTGGAACGCAGACGCGGTCCAGTCTTGCGTCCGCGGTTGATCTGCTCCCCGGCGCCAGACCAACGACCACGTTCGACGCACTTGACATTGACCACTTCGGATGCGCCAGCGGCGATCAGGACGGGCTCGGCAATGGCACGGTGCTGCCAGCCACCTTCGAGCAAGTCCCCGGCCAACAACAACACCGGCTCGGCGCTGTTATTGGTCACCACGAGTTCACCGACCACCGGCGAACCCTCGCGCTCGGACACGACCAGCGAACCTGACTTATTGCTGAAAAAGCGCTTGGTGGGGGCGGGCTTGTCGGCCCACAGTGGAAAAACCGTCAATGGGCCAACTTGGCTACCCCGGCCCACATGCAAGGTTGGAAACTTCATCTGTACTCCTGCCGTCTAGCTAGCTCATGCCAGCACCATCAGTTTAGCGCAGATTTGCGCTAAGTCCTAATCATGGCATGACCCACCGACAGTGACCCCAGATCGAGCCGGCAGGAATTTTTTTCTAGGCACGGTCACCCGCCCAAACGCCAGTAGGCACAATGGCGTCATGCCTACGCTTACCCACCGCGGTGTCCCCCTCTATTACGAAGTCCACGGTCAAGGCCCCACGGTCTTGGTCATGGTCGGCTGGGGCACCTACACCGACGGCGCCTTCTCCCAGGTCCCGTGGGCCGTGGCTGAAGGTCGACGCGTGGTCCTGATCGATTGGCGCGGTCTGGGACAAAGCGGTGACAACAAGGACATCCCTGCCACAACTCGTGCGCATGCTGAGGATGCAGCTGCGGTCCTGCAGCATGTCGGTGGCACGCCAGCTCACATCGTCGGCATCGTCGGTATCGGCGCTTGTGTGGCCCAATGGCTGGCCATTGATCATCCCGAACTTGTGCGATCACTGACGATGTCGGGTGGATGGGCCCAACCCGATCGTCTCTTCACCGACCAGATGAACACGTTCCTTGAGGTAGCCAAGACCCAAGGCTTCTTGACATTCCAAGAGCTGTGCGCGCAGTGGTGTTTTGACCCCAACTACTACAACGAGCGTGCCGATCAGTTCCTTGGAACGCACGGCCCGTGGTCGCACTTAAACAACAACATAGATGGCATGGTGCGCCTCGTGGAAGCAACCGTCACCCACGATGCTGCTGGGCACCTGGGATCAATTACGGCACCAACATTTGTCATCCATGCCGACGGCGACCTGCTAACCGGCACACGTTTAACCACGCCGCTCGCAGACGCGATACCCCAGGCCGAAAGTGTGCTCATTGAGAATCTGCCGCACGTGGTAGCAGGCCGAGAGCACAAGAAAATGTTTTCCGATGCCATCGGGGAATTTCTCAACAGGGTGGAATCGAACTAAGCGCGCGTTGAAAAGGACAAATTCCAGTCCTCGCGGTGCTGCCCATCAATACTCAACTGCCACGCAAACCGACCAAAGGCTCGCAACTGCAGCGGCGGAATCCCCAACGCCATTGGCACATCGATGGGAACGCCGGCGGGATGAGCGGCTGGACGCTCCACTTCAAGGCGAACACCAATATGCAGTGGGTTCACCGCATCGTCGACTTGTTGAACGACGGGGTGGCCATCTTCGTCAATAAGCGAGAGGTCTAGTTGAAGCGGAGTTCCGGCGCGGTCCCAGGGAACCATGACCAACATCGCAATGGCACTGGGTGGGGTGTGTGAATCCACCAGCGACCAGCCACCACCGTTGATATACAACTTTCCATCGGCAACTTGGGCGTAGTCACACAGCATCATGGTTACCTGCATCAGTTATGAGTCCGAATTTTCAGCGGCGCCGCCAACGACTAGCCCAATCGCGCAAGCCCTAATTGAGTTGATAACAATCGGTTCGCGATCTTCGATGTTGATGGTCAATGGCCCTTTGCATTCGGTGCTCGACAGCGAGCCCATGAAGGTGGCTTTGAAGGCTTTTCGATCAGTGGTGAGGGCCACACACATCACGTCGCCCTTAGCGCTGCCTTCGGCCACATTCAACGTCAAATTGCTGGTGCAGTCGGGCGGTGACACTAACTCCACGCCGGCCTGCTCGGCAGCTTTCGCGGCAGCACGCGAAATCACCGCAGTGGCCGCATCCTTAGTCGCCGTTTCGGCGGCCTTCTTCGCTACTACCGCAGCCTGGTCAGCGACCTGTTGGGCTTGGTCACATCCGGCCAGCATCAACGCCATCAGCGCTCCGAGCGCCACCGCTACGTATCCCCCACGCGTTGTTGTCTTCACCTGACCAACTCTACGCGTTGGACCTAGCCACGACCGCATCCATTCGGCCCGTATGCCAAGGTGTCAGCGTGTATTTGCTGCGCGCGCCTGAGACGACCCTGGTCAACGACCCCCTTGATCTGTCCTTGGCCGACTTGCACCAGCTCTATGCCGTGGACGAAGCCCTGCCCATCGTGCGAGCCAACCTGGTGACCTCACTTGATGGGCGGATCAGCGCAGCCGATGGTCGCTCGGAGTCGTTATCGACTGAGGATGACCGGTTGATCTTTGCCCTGCTGCGTAGCCTCAGTGACGCGATCATCGTTGGTGCCCAAACAGTGCGCGCCGAGCAATACAAACTCCCAGCGATCAAGCGCGAGGAATTGGTGGTTGCGCGCGAGGAGTCCGGCAGAGAAAACCCGCCGGTCCTGGTCATCATTTCGCGCAGTGGCGAGTTAGATCCCACGTTGGGATGCCTCCAACACCCCACCATCGTCATCACGCCCTCAACGACGCCAACTGAAAACATTGCTGCCTTGGCCAAGGTCGTGGAGGTGGTGCAATTGCCTGGCGAACAGATCTCGTTTCACCAGATCATCTCC
The DNA here is from genome assembly GCA_945881995.1 of Bifidobacterium breve. Taxonomy (GTDB): domain Bacteria; phylum Actinomycetota; class Actinomycetes; order UBA12327; family UBA12327; genus AcAMD-2. The sequence continues at coordinate 4,114 of CAMCVY010000097.1, forward strand.
CTATTGCGTGATCGGGGCTTGACCCAAATCTTGGTCGAAGGTGGCACCGCGCTTTTGAGCGCAATGCTGGAGCAACAAGCCATTGATGAACTGTGTTTAACCCTGAGCCCCCAACTCGTGGGAGCACAAGGGCAACCTTTGGTTGACGGGATCGCAGCCGGCTCAAGCCTTGAGTTAGCACACCTGGTGGCAGCCCCCGACTGTCTGTTTACCCGTTACCGCGTTGTCGGTGACTAAGCGGGCGATCAAACCCCAACCGAAAAGATCTTGACTCAACCGGACACCCCTGCCGTACCGTGGGTACATTAGCCACACATTCGATTTATCTGGAGGGCTTCAATGGGCGACTACGCGCCGATTGCTGGTTGGTATGAGGCCCCAGATAACCCTGCACTGATTGAGTTCTGGGACGGCCAGAAGTGGACTGGGCACCAGGCCGCTCCTGAACCTGAGCTGCAAAGCGTGGGTGCGCAAGCAACTCCTACTCTGATGACTCCTCCCGCTGCGCCCATGGCACCCCCTATGCCAGCTGCGGCACCCAACCCGTTCGCTCCTGCTGACCCAGCAACGTTGCCTCCCCCTGTTCCGCAGGCACCGCAGGCTCCAGTCTCGGAAAGCAAGAAGAAGTTCTCTCTTAACGGTCGCCTCATTGGCTTGGTCGGCGGCGTTGTGGTGCTCATCGTTGCGGTGGCACTGATCCTCACCAAGATCTAAAGTTTTACCGTGGGAATATTTGGAACCGACAAGCCTTCAAAATCTGATCGCACCTATCCCGTTGCCAAAACCGAAGAAGAGTGGAAGCAACTTCTCACCCCTGCCGAGTATCAGGTCCTGCGCCAAGCCGGCACCGAACCAGCGTGGATGGGTGAATACACCGAAACCAAAACAGTGGGCGTCTACCGTTGTCGTGCCTGCCAGACCGAACTGTTTCGCTCCGAAACCAAATTCGACAGCCACTGTGGTTGGCCCTCATTCTTTAGCCCACTTGCCGAAGACCGGATTGAAGAAATCGTTGATCGCACTTTGGGCATGTCCCGCACCGAGGTTCGTTGCTCAGCCTGTGGATCGCACCTAGGTCACGTATTTGCCGGCGAGGGTTACGGAACCCCAACGGATCTGCGCTACTGCATCAATTCACTGAGCATCAGCCTGGAGCCAGGAACCGCTTAGCCCAGTGCAATCAAGCCCACGCCGAAAAGTGCCAGCGCCACCCCGACTTTTTCAATAGTGGCTAGTCGTTCTTTCAACACCGTGCCGGCCAAGATAACCGTCGCCACCGGATACAGCGATCCGGCCACCGCGACGATGGACAGCAACCCCAGCGTTGAGCTGACGCCGAACATCACATTCGCACCCACGTCAAAAAATCCAATAGCGATGACCGTGATCACTGCACGGCGATCAAGGAGAACGATCGATCGAACCGAGGGCGCATCCGGATCGACTCGTAATCGATATCTCACGATCGTTGCTACGAGCAACGCCCCACTGATACCTAACGCAACGACACGCATAATTCCCAGCGTCGCAAACGCATCAACTTGACTTCCCTTGGCGATGTAGGTCACCGCAATTCCAAAACTCAGTGCTGCCGTCAATGCAAGCACCACCGGAAGCAACCCGGTACCACCGCGAATTTCCGGCCCACTTGCTAGAACGATCCCGATCAACGCCACGACGATTCCGATTTCCTGCAAGACCGTGGGTTGATCGCCCTGCCCCAAGCCGACCGCAACCGGAACGATGACACCCAACGAGGTGATTGGCGCGACCACACCCATCGTTCCGCGCGAAAGGGCCGTGTAGAAGGTGACCAGCCCGATGTAGCCGGTTACTCCGGCGATGACTCCGGTCCAGCCGATAATCGGCCAGGCATCCCAGCGATTTCCCACAAAGCAGGCCACCAGGACAAAGCTCAGGCCAGCCACTTCCGACCAGCCCACCACGACATAGGGGGATTTGCGCCGCGAGAGGTTGCCGCCCAGGAAGTCAGAGGTCCCCCACATCGCGCTGGAGAGCAATGCAAGCAGGACGGCCATTTGTTCAGGCTATCCGCGCCGACCTCAAGCCTTCCGACACGCCACACCCGCACGCACCTCGCAGATGAGGGGTCAGCCCCTGGCCGGGACTTACTCTGGAACAGATGAATTCCCCCGCGCCTCAAGACGATGCCCCCGAGCAATTTCGCGTAGCCCTTAGTGGCATGCGCTCGGTGAATGTGCGCCCCGAGTTATTGATTGAAGAAGCACCCGCGCCGCAACGTTTAGCGCCTCACTCGGTTGCCTTGACCGCTGACGTGGTCATCGATGACAACGAGATCGGAACAGGACGTTTTGTCTTGCTCCACGATCCTGATGGACACAGTTCGTGGAATGGAACTTTCCGCATCGTTACTTTTATTCGCGCGGATGTAGAACCGGAAATGGCCGCCGATCCAATGGCCCACGAAGTCGGCTGGTC
>CAMCVY010000098.1 GCA_945881995.1 Bifidobacterium breve
CTAGGAATCTTCCTGGTATCAGCAGGGGCTAAATCGCTACGTCGCACCCGCTAACTCACCACCACCCATATGCTTATGTGCTAATGTAAGCATATGCCTAGTTCACCGACGTCTGAAGACTTTTTCTCCGATGAAGTCTTTGATGCGACAGCCGAATTGTTTAAGTCTTTAGCAAGCCCGTTGCGACTAGCCATTGTTAACTCCGTGCACGAGCACCCTAAGTGCGTCCATGAGCTGGTGGACGAACTTGGTGTGAGCCAGCCTCTGGTCTCTCAGCATTTGCGCGTGCTCAGAGCTGCACGAGTTGTGCATGGAAATCGTCGGGGCCGCGAGATCACGTACGAGCTCACCGACCATCACATCGGCCACATCGTTGGAGACGCCTTGGCTCACACCGGGGAGCACGACGATGAGTGACGCTCTGCCTCAAATCCGCAAAACCAAACAACGGACCAGCGTCCTACTGTCTCTAGGCAAGATGTCAACGTTCCAAAGTGCACAGGAAATCTATGCTGTGCTCAAACAAGAAAACCAAAGCATCGGGTTGACCACCGTCTACCGCACGCTCGCATCATTAGCCGAGCAAGGAGAGATCGATACGATCCGCCGCGCTGATGGAGAAATGGTGTACCGACACTGCAGTCACGATTCACACCACCACCACCTCGTATGTCGATCCTGTGGTCACACCGTAGAAGTTGAAGGTCCCGATGTAGAGCGCTGGGCACACGATGTGGCTTCAACCAATGGATTTACTGATGTAAGCCATATTGTGGAAATTTTTGGCATCTGCGCACTGTGTCAAAAGTCCAACTGAAGACCTATTCGTACACTTCCTTTGGCGTGTCAATAGCCTCCAGCTCGCTGACCTGAAAGACGGGGATGGCCCGCGGGTCGTTCAATTTCCCACCAGGTACCCACTTGCCAACCACTCGAACCCACTGGTCGGGAACAAGTTCACTTTTCAGCGCTTTCAGGTTCACCTTGGCGGCCACTGCATCAGCAGCGCAACAGTTCAGGGATAAGCGAGCAAGGTCGTACCCACCGCCATCGCGCGGCACGACAAATCCAGTGAGTTCGACGGGGCGATCCTTGAGTGTGCGACCCTCATCCCACACAGCCCTCGTCACAAAGTCAGCCACCGGGATTTCGGCAATTCCACCCTCGGGCAGTGGTGCAATAGCCTCTGCCGGCTCTGCCGCCGTCGTGCCACGCTCCACCGCATACGCTCCCAAAGCTGGCGGCGCAATGATGATGATCGATATCACTGGCAACAACATCAACCAAGCAACCCTTGGCCCGCCCGGACCGTGTCCGTGGCCATCGTCAATGACGCTCTCCCCGCCATCATGGTCATGATCATGGTCGTGACTTGCATCGGCTGTTTCCGCACCTCCACGCTTAATGAGGCCGTCACTCCACGCGCCGATAATGCCTAAGACCAGGAGAAAGACACCTGATGCTAGAACGAAAATAAACATGCCGGGCTTGAGATAGCGCAGGTACGAACCATCCACGCTGATACGAATCATGGCCCCGCCTAGCAGGGCAAGGATGACTGCCTGGGCTTCACGTCTCACAGCAACCACCACCCAACCAGCGATGCCAAAACCACCGCAGTGACAAATGTTGCCGGTGCAAACCGCGAAGCAAAACGTCGACCGAAAATTCCTACTTGAAGTGATATCAGCTTGACATCAACCATTGGACCAACGACCAAGAAGACCAAGCGTGACGTCAGCGAGAACTGCGTCAGGCTGGCGGCAACAAAGGCATCGGCTTCGGAACAAATCGCCAAGATCACGGCCAGTACTGCAAGTGCGAGGATAGAAAGTATCGGTTCGTCGGCCACTGCATCGAGCCATTCACGCGGCACAATGGTGTTCAACACCGCAGCAGCCAAGCCACCAATAACGAGGAATCCACCGGCGTGCAGCAAGTCGTGCTGAGCGCTCACACGAAAAACGCTCCACTTGGATAAGCCGTCCGTATGTGGACGCACTAGTGGCTTAATCCACTCCCCCTTGCCACGCCAGGACCACAACCAGCCGATAACAAGGGCTACACCCAGCGAAGCGATGAATCGGCCGATCACCATTTGAGGTTCGTTGGGAAATGCCACAGCCGTTGAAGCCAACACGATGGGGTTAATGGCAGGAGCGCTGAGGAGGAACGCCAAGGCGGCCGCTGGCGCGACGCCGCGAGCCATCAATCCACCCGCCAGCGGCACGGATGCACATTCGCATCCTGGAAGGAATGCACCCGCGCCAGCCGCGATCGGCACAGCCGCCCCTGTGCGCTTGGGGAGCGCTTTGGCGAAAAAGGATGGCGGAACAAAAGCCGCAACGCATGCGGACAAGATCACACCAAAAACCAAAAAGGGTAAAGCTTGGAGGACGATGGAAACGAAGATCGTTGCAAAATTAGAAATCGCGGGATCATCGAGCCACTGCACGATCCAACGCTGCGCTACTAAGAGAACAACGAGTCCAGCGATGATGAACTCAACTGGACCCAGACCGCTTTTTTCCTTGGTACTGGCGGACTGGCTCATGGCTTCCTTATCGGCACGTGACCAGCAGTTCCTTAGCCCTCAGGTTCCGCCGTCTGATGTGGAATAGCCCCACCATAACGGCGATCGCGCGATGCGTACTGCTCCACCGCACGCCACAGGTGCCGGCGATCCACGTCGGGCCACAGTTCATCAAGAAAAACAAACTCGGCATACGCGCTTTGCCACAGCAAGAAGTTGCTGATGCGCTGCTCCCCCGAGGTGCGTAAAAACAGGTCAACATCAGGCATATCTGGCTCGTCCAAGTATTTGGCGAAGGTGCGCTGATCCACACGCTGGGGATCGAGGCGACCTGCCTTGACGTCGGCGGCCAAGGCCGCGGCTGCATCTGCAATTTCGGCCCGTCCGCCGTAGTTCACACACATCGTCAGGGTCAAAACATCGTTTTTCGCCGTCATACGCTCGGCAGATTCGAGTTCATCAATGACGGACTTCCACAACTTCGGGCGCCGACCAGCCCAGCGCACGCGCACACCCATGGCATCCATTTCGTCACGACGACGACGAATGACATCACGATTGAAGCCCATCAAGAACCGGACCTCATCGGGTGATCGCTTCCAGTTCTCGGTGGAAAAGGCGTACGCCGAAATATGGGAGACACCAATCTCGATGGCGCCTTGCACCACATCAAGCAAAGCCGCTTCGCCGGCTTCATGTCCAGCGGTGCGCGCTAAGCCGCGCCCTTTGGCCCATCGTCCGTTGCCATCCATCACGATCGCGACGTGCTTGGGCACAAAGGCTGCGTCAATCACCGGAGCAACCGCACCGCTGGGGTGAGGTGGTGGTGACTGGAATTGGCGCTTCACGACTCTCCTCGTGGCGGTGTATCGGCTTCCTGCACCTGCTCAGTGCGATCGACTAACCGTAGTGAACGTAGCCCTGATTCCAAGTGGTACTGGGCAAATGCGGCCGTCAGCCCAGCGACTTCACGGCGCGTGCGCTCGTCGGACGCATCAGCCACCGCCCAGTCACTCGACAGCAAGGCGCCAATGAGTTCTAGGCTTTGTGGCGCCGGGTTGGCGGCCCCAGCGGGCCGGCAGTTCGGGCACACCACTCCCCCTGCGCTCAACGCGAAAGCTCCGTGTGGCCCAGGTACACCGCACTTGGCACAGTCGTCAAAGGCCATCGCCCATCCGGCCACTGCCATGGAGCGCAAGAGATAGGCGTCCAAGATCAAACCGGATGCGTGTTCTTGCTTACTCAAGGCACGCAAGCCACCAAGCAAGAGCATGTACTGATCAACCGCTGGTTCGCGTTCGTGATTGGTCAATCGTTCGGCAATTTCCAGCATTGCGCTACCGGTGGTGTAGCGGCCGTAATCGCGAGAGATGTCGCCGCCGAACGCGTCGTGGGTGATCACCTGGGTGACCGTGTCGAGATTTCCGCGCCCTTGGTGAAATTGAACGGCTACGTGAGCAAATGGCTCTACGCGAGCACCAAAGCGCGAATTGGTCTTACGCACGCCCTTAGCAACAGCGCGCACTTGTCCGAAGTGATGCGTTAAAAACGTGACAATGCGATCGGCCTCACCCAACTTGTGGGTGCGAAGCACGATCGCATCGTCACCGTAACTCTTCAGCAGGTCACCGTTTTATCGCTGCGCGCGATTGACCGCGCTAATGACGGCCTTGAGGGACGCGGTCACGATGTTGGCATCGATTCCCACTCCCCAAAAGACTTCGCCAGCCACCGAGCACTCCAGGTACGCGGCAGCACGTGCATCGCCACCAGCTGACAACGCATGCTCGTGGTAATCCAGCACACGTACGTCAAAGCCCTTGCTGGACAAGGCCCCAACGAAGGCTGCAATGGGGCCGTTTCCGGTGCCATCAATCACCAATTCTTCGCCATCAAGAACGATCGTGGCTTGGAGCGAGTCCAATTGGTCAACGGCTGCCACATTTTGGTGACCCTTGAGTGACAGGCGACCCCACTGCGCATCGGTTGAGGGCAGGTATTCATCGTTAAAGATGGTCCAGATTTCCTCAGCACTGATTTCGCCACCGTCCGCGTCAGCGCGATGTTGAACCACACCCGAGAACTCAATTTGCAAGCGTCGTGGCAAGTCCAAACTGTGTTCAGACTTCAGCAGGTAAGCCACGCCACCCTTGCCGGACTGGCTATTCACGCGAATGACGTCTTCGTACGAGCGACCCAAGTCCTTCGGGTCAATCGGCAGGTACGGAACACCCCATGGGATGTCGTCCACCGTCTTGCCCGCGGTTTCAGCATCCACAGCCATGCGCTCAAAACCCTTCTTGATCGCGTCTTGGTGCGATCCAGAAAAAGCGGTATAGACCAAGTCGCCTGCATAAGGGTGACGCTCGTTAACGGGGAGTTGGTTGCAGTACTCCACCGTGCGACGAATCTCGTCGATGCCGGTGAAGTCGATCATGGGGTCGATGCCCTGCGAGAACAGGTTCAAACCCAAGGTGACTAAGCAGACATTGCCCGTGCGCTCGCCGTTACCGAACAAGCAACCCTCGATCCGGTCCGCACCAGCCATGTAGCCCAGTTCCGCAGCAGCGACACCGGTTCCCCGGTCATTGTGTGGGTGCAGTGACAAGATCACGTTCTCGCGGTAGGCCAGATTGCGGTGCATCCACTCGATTTGGTCGGCGTAGACGTTGGGGGTAGCCATTTCAACCGTGGCTGGCAGGTTGACGATCACCTTGCGGTCATGCGTGGGCTGCCAAATGTCGTTCACGGCGTTGACGACCTCAACGGCATAGTCAAGTTCCGTGCCCGTGAACGATTCAGGCGAATACTCAAAGAACACATTGGTGTTGCTCGAGACCTCATCAGCGTACTTTTGCACCAAGCGCGCACCTTGAAGGGCGATGTCCTTGACTGCTTCCTTGTCGGCGTTAAAAACCACGCTGCGTTGCAGGGTCGACGTCGAGTTATATACGTGCATGATCGCACTTGAGCAACCATCTATGGCTTCGAAGCTGCGAGCAATGAGGTGGTCGCGCGCTTGCGTCAACACCTGGATGGTGACGTCGTCGGGAATGTGATCGCCTTCGATCAGTTCGCGAACAAAATCAAAGTCAGTCTGGGAAGCAGACGGAAACCCCACTTCAATTTCCTTGTAACCCATACGCACCAAGAGCTCAAACATGCGCATCTTGCGAGCGGGGGTCATCGGGTCAATCAGGGCCTGGTTGCCATCGCGCAGGTCAACAGAGGACCAGATGGGGGCTTTGGTGATGACCTTGTTGGGCCACGTGCGATCGGGCAGCACGATGGGGGCAAACGGGACGTACTTATTGATGGGCATCCCGCTGGGGGTTTGTACTGGATCTTTACTGCGGTTCACTTCGCGCTCCTGGCTAGGTCTGGGGCGACCGGTACGCCTATCTACCGTGGCGAGGAGACCGGCCTAGGAGCGAGCCTCACCACGGATAATAAGCAAGAGGTACTGGTTCCGCATAGGAAAACCATACACCTAGCTGACTCGGAGCAGGCGGACGGACGAGTTCTGTGCTGCATTGCTCGAGTCCCCGTTGAAGCGGACGCGGTAGCTAAATGTGCCCCGCACCCCTCGGCTAAAACTCAACCGGTACACGCCCAGGGAATTCACCTTGATCTTGGTCACCGTTCGCCAGGCGGTGCCGGACCGACGCTGAAGATACACGTACCTCCCCGCCTTAGTCGGGGACACCTTTCCAGAGACAACAGTTTTCATACCCGTGCGCACTCGGGTCGGGCTAAAGCCCATGCTGATCGTAGGACGAACCCATACATCGGGACTCTTCGTCAGCCCGTAAAAACTGGACGTCAAACCCAAGTCGCCATCAAATCGCCAGTAGTACTCAGTGTTAGTAGAGGGCTTTTGAACACACGACGCATTGCCCAAACTATTAGTCCGCGCGGTACAGACGGCTTTCCAACCACTGAGGTAGCGGTACAACTTCACGGTTCGATTGGCCTGAGGCTGACCGGCTTGGGTGAGCTTG
>CAMCVY010000099.1 GCA_945881995.1 Bifidobacterium breve
TGCAAGCCCAATACCGGCTGGCCAGTTGGAGGTTGCGGTCTTGGATCGAACCCGTAATCGCCGGTTGTTCCAACGCATCACCGGTGATCGCCTTGAAGAAGTGCTGAATTCACAGAAGTAGGGGCACCATTTCCGAATGACATGCCTGCTGTGAATGCCTAGTGTGTGGGTATGGATCGGCGAATTTTTGGCATCGAGACCGAGTTTGGCGTGGCCTGCATTTTTGAAGGTCATCGTCGTCTCTCGCCGGACGAGGTCGCCCGCTATCTCTTTCGCCGCGTCGTGTCGTGGGGGCGCAGTTCGAACGTCTTCTTAGCCAACGGTTCAAGGTTGTATCTAGATGTGGGTTCACATCCCGAGTACGCAACTGGCGAATGCGACGACATCGAACAGCTCGTCGCTCACGACAAGGCCGGCGAACGCATTCTTGAAGATCTTGCTCGGGACGCGCAAAGCCGTCTGCAGGACGAGGGGGTCACTGGCGAGATTTTCTTGTTCAAGAACAACACGGATTCAGCGGGCAATTCTTATGGGTGTCACGAGAACTACCTCATTGCACGCCAGGGTGACTTTTCGAAATTCTCCGACGTTCTCATTCCGTTCCTGGTCAGTCGCCAGCTCATCGCCGGTGCTGGCAAAGTCTTGACCACACCCCGAGGAGCCACGTTCTGTCTGAGTCAGCGCGCAGAACACATGTGGGAGGGCGTTTCCTCGGCCACGACGCGCTCGCGACCCATCATCAATACCAGGGATGAACCGCACGCAGACGCGGAACGGTTTCGGCGCCTCCACGTCATCGTGGGCGATTCGAACATGAGCGAAACCACGACCATGCTCAAAGTCGGTGCCACCGATCTGGTGTTGCGCATGATTGAAGCAGGAGTGGTACTGCGGGACCTGACCTTAGAAAACCCCATTCGTGCAATCCGTGAGATTAGTCATGACATCACGGGGAAGAAGACCGTTCGGTTGAGTAACGGTCGCGAACTCTCCGCGCTTGATATGCAACGCGAATTCTTTGACCGCGCCTTTGATTTTGCGCACCGGCGCGAGATTGTGGTCGGAACGGTTGCCAAGGTCTTGGATCTGTGGGAACGCACGCTAGACGCAGTGGAGAAGGACGACCTTGCCGCAGTGGCGAGTGAAATTGATTGGATCAACAAACTTCAACTCGTGGAGCGGTACAGCATCAAGCACTCCCTTGCATTGTCGTCACCGCGGATCGCGCAGATTGATTTGGCCTATCACGACATCAACCAAAGCAGGGGCCTGTACTACCTCTCGCAGCGCCGAGGGTTGGTGAAGACCGTTGCATCAGAAGCAGAGATTGCCTTAGCTCAAGTTGAGCCGCCCCAGACCACCCGGGCCAAACTCCGCGGCGATTTCATCAAACGAGCCCAGGAAACCCGCCGGGACTTCACCGTGGATTGGGTTCATTTGAAACTCAACGACCAAGCCCAGCGGACCGTCCTGTGTAAAGACCCGTTTAAGAGCGTTGATGAGCGAGTGGAACGCTTGATTGAGAGCATGTAAGTCCATACGCTGTACACCTCGGTCTACCTACAGGGAGTTTGCTGTGACTCGGAAATCGTCGTTGCGTACCGCAGGCCTTGGCCTGTCTCTGATCGCCTGCTTGACGCTCACCCTGGCAGGGTGCAGCAATGACTCTGCGGAGCCTCAGCCCACGACTACTGCCACAAAGGCAGGGGCGACTGCGTTCCCCAAGGTCACTGGTGGCTACGGGGAGAACCCCACGATTTCTCAGCCAACCGGTAAAGCCCCCACGACGTTGCAAACCAAGGACCTCGTGGTCGGCAAGGGTGAAAAGGTCACAGACATCACCAAGTCCTACAGCTGGAACTACGAGGGCGTGAATTGGTCGAATGGCAAGGTTTTTGACTCATCGTTTGAACGCGGTGCACCGATTCCCTTCGCCTTGAACCAAGTCATTCCCGGCTGGACCGAAGGTCTCAAGGGCATCAAGGTCGGCGGTCGACGAGTGTTGTTGATCCCCGCCGACCAGGCGTATGGCGAAGCGGGCAGTCCGCCAGCTATCGGACCCAACGAGCCGCTGGTCTTTGTTGTTGATCTTGTGGGACCTGCCTCCTAACCACCCTTTGTTCGCTACCACTCATTCGCAAGGAGCAGTTCGTGAGTTTGTCCAAGCCTGAAATCGATTTCATTGAGGGACCCGCACCAACCGAGTTGGTCATCACTGACCTTGTGGAAGGCGCGGGATCTGCGGCTGTTCCTGGTGGTCAAGTCACCGTTCACTATGTGGGCGTTGACTTTGAAACGGGGGAGCAGTTCGACGCTAGCTGGGATCGCGGCGAGTCCATCGATTTCCCGCTCAACGGATTGATTGCTGGCTGGCAAGAAGGCATCCCTGGCATGAAGGTCGGTGGGCGTCGCCAGTTGGTGTGCCCACCACACATGGCCTACGGCGATAGTGGCGGTCACCGCTTAAGTGGGCGCACCTTGGTCTTCGTCATCGACTTGCTTGACGCTCGCTAAGCGGGGTTGACGGGGTTCATGGCGCCAAACGCAACCCAGGAGAAGACCGAACGGTTGCTCAACCTGGTCGTGTACTTGCTTGGTCACAAGCAAGGCGTCACACGCGCCACCATTCGCGCGAGCATGAAGGAATATCAGGGCAAGAGCGATGAAGCCTTTGAGCGAGGTTTTGAGCGCGATAAGACCGATTTGCGGGACTTGGGCATTCCCCTGATCATGGTGTTGAGCCCCGGCGGACATGGTGATGAAGCCAAGTACCGGATCGACCGTTCCGATTACCAGCTCCCTGAAATCTCTCTCAGTACCCCAGAGCGCGCTGTATTGGTGATCGCGGCGCGTGCGTGGGAGCAAGCGAGTTTGCAGTCAACCGCCGCAGAGGCCTTGCGCAAGTTGGGCGTTGCCAGCGAACTCGTTGAGCTGCCTCCGGTATCAACATCGTTGGGCGCCAGCGAGGAATGTTTTCCCACGGCCTACATCGCGGTTCGTGATCGGCGAACGGTGGAGTTTGCCTATCTTAAGGTTGCAGCAGCGAAGGCTGAAGCACGGCGAGTCCAGCCCTATACGTTGGCAAGCCATCGGGGGTCTTGGTATCTGATCGGTCACGACCTTGACCGCGACGCCATTCGAAGTTTCCGGTTGTCGCGCGTTGTTGGCATCATGAATCTGACTGGCGAACCCGGCTCCGCTCCGCCGGCACCCGCTGATCTGACGCGGGCTGCCGTCCTAGAGATGATCACACCCGAGAGCACCGGCGTGAATGCCTCGATCCGGCTGCGTAAGGACCATGGTCACGCACTACGACGCCAGGCCACCAATGTTCGCATCGGTGCAGATGAATGGGACACCGTGGAAATCGATGGTGTGGACCTGACCCGGCTCACTGCGCAAGTCTGCGCTCTTGGACCGGTGGCCATCGCTGATTCTCCAGCTGAGTTACGAGCCGCTGTCATTGAATCGCTCACCAAGGTTGCGCAGGTTCACCAATGACCACACACAAGCCCACGAACGCTCAGCTCTCGCGCTTGTTGCTCCTCGTGCCCTGGTTAGCCCAAAACCCTGGCGTGACAGCCAAGCAGGCTGCTGTTGAGTTCGACGTGACGGTTCAACAAATTGAACGCGATCTCAACACCCTGATCGTGTGCGGGTTGCCGGGTGGGTATCCCAGCGACCTGATTGATATTCAATTTTGGGCTACCAATGACGATGATGACTTTTCCTCGTCGTTGATTCCAGCCGACGGTCACATCCATGTCCTAGAACCTCAAAGCCTGAACCGGCCGATGGCTTTCACTCAGGATGAGGTCATCACTTTGTTGGTTGGCCTGAATGCTTTGAAGGACCTTCCCGGTGCTGCCGATTCCGATCTCATTGATGGAGTCATCGCCAAGTTGCAAGACTGCGCTGGGTCTGTGTTGGCTCAAGCACCATCGCTGACAGTTAACGCAGGCGATGGACAAGAAGACCCTGCCGTCAAGGTGGTCATTGACCAAGCAGTCAACCAGCGGAAGCAGTTGAAGATTTCTTACCTCGTGCCCGCACGCGATGAGGTCACCACGCGAGTGATCGAGCCTCTGCGCGTTGTACTGGTTGATGGCCTGACCTATATCCATGCGTGGTGCTTGTCTTCAGAGGGCGAGCGCACCTTTCGGCTAAGCCGGATTTTGGACGCCGAGCTGCTCGACACGCCATTTACTTCGCGCGGGCCGTCGACTGACTCCTTTGACGAGGTATTACTCAACGATCCATCAATTCCCGAGGTGGTCCTTGATGTGACCGCTGCTGGCCGGTGGCTCAGCGAGTACGCCACGGTGACCGATGCCATGGACCTGCCAGATGGGGGACTGCGCATCACCATCAAGGTGGCAGATCCTCGGTGGGTTGAGCGCATGCTCCTGCAGGCAGGCGGTCAGGCCACAGTGGTCGAACCGTCCTTCATTGGTGCCTCGGTCCTCACCCAGGCACAGCAAGCCCTTGCGCTCTACGCCTAAGCCTTAGCCCGGACGACCCTTCGTGCGCCCTGAGATTTAAGGTTTTGTGCCCCCTAGCCGATATTTCCCGCAGAGCATTCAACCCGGGTGCTCCTAGGGAGGCAGACATGACGACCATCAAGGCTTCGTGCCCGATGTGCGCTGATGTGACCTTGACACCCATCCAGATCAAGCTGGTGGTGTCCAACCGCGCTGAGCTGACCAACTACTCATTTTCCTGCCCCCAGTGCCAGGAGCGGGTTACCAAGAGTGCCGATGACGACGTCGTAGCGCTGCTGATCTCCGGTGGGGTCAGCGTTGAGCGTTGGGACCTGCCGGCCGAGGCCCTCGAGGAGCACACGGGTGCCCCCCTGACCTATGACGAATTGCTTGATTTTGCACTCCTGCTGTCCCATGACGACTTATTGGCGGCCTCGCTCCAGACCTTGGACAGCGAGCGCGCCTAACCGCCTGCTGTAAGCCTTAGGGCCCAGGCAGGCGTAGGGTGGTCTCAACCACGAAGGGGAGAGACCACATGTTCGGAAATATCCGCGGCGGCGAGATCCTCATCCTGCTGTTAATTGTTTTGTTGCTCTTTGGTGCTCGTCGGTTGCCTGATCTTGCCAAGGGTTTGGGTCAGTCGCTTCGCGTCTTCAAGAAGGAAGTGACGACTTCAGGCGAGGATGACGCGGAACCAACCCCACCCGCGGAATCCAAGTCGACTGACTCGTAATCCCTAGCTCGTGACCACGTCTGATTCGCCCTTGCCTAAGACCAATCGTCGAAGCAAGGCAACATCCAACCCACAGGCAGCCATGCCGCTGCTGGAACATCTGCGTGAGTTACGTCGTCGGCTCGTCATCAGCGCCATCGCGATTGCCACGGGTACCACAGTCGCATGGTTTTTTTATGAACCCTTAATCAATCTGGTGCGCAGGCCTTGGGAAGAGTTCCAGCGCAGTGGAGCTGCGCGTGGCGTAGAGGTTCCCGATCTCGTGATCACCGGTATAGCCACGCCCTTCACGTTGCAATTGCAGGTCACGGTTGTGGCCGGCATCGTTGCGACCAGTCCCATCTGGCTCTATGAGATCTGGGCTTTTATTACGCCCGGCCTGCACAAGCGCGAAAAGCGCTGGACCGTCATATTTCTGGCTGCCGCAGTACCGCTCTTTGCCGCTGGGGTGTGGCTTGCGTATGCATTCCTGCCCAAGGGGTTGCAGATCCTGCTTGGATTTACTCCCGAGAACTTCACCAACCTGATCACGGTGAGCGAATACTTCACTTTTGTCACTCGCATGCTCTTGGTTTTTGGTGTTGCTTTCTTACTCCCGGTGTTCGTCGTATTGCTCAACGCCGTTGGTGTTTTGACTGCAGAGCGTTTGCGCAGCTGGTGGCGCGGAATCACTTTTGGAGTCTTCATCTTCGCATCTGTTGCCACACCCACTGGTGACCCTTGGACGATGCTGGCGCTGGCAACACCCATGTTGATCTTGCTCTTCATCGCTTTCGCCATTGCCTGGTTCAATGACCGCAGGCGGCGAGACGCGGACTCATGACCCTGAGTCCGGCCGAAAGATTCGCCGCATCAAAAAAGCGTGCCAAGCAAGCAAAATCAGCATTCGCTGATTTCGAACGCCAACTCGACTTTCCCCTTGATGATTTTCAAGTTGATGCGTGCCAAGCCCTCGAATCTGGGCGAACTGTCCTTGTCGCAGCACCCACCGGTGCAGGCAAGACCATCGTCGGAGAGTTTGCCTGCCATCTCGCGATCCACGGTGGCACCAAATGTTTTTACACCACGCCTATCAAAGCCTTGTCCAATCAAAAGTTCGCTGATCTGTCTGCCCGCTACGGCGCCGAGAACGTAGGGCTACTGACCGGCGACAATTCCGTCAATGGCGATGCGCCAATCGTGGTCATGACCACCGAGGTTTTGCGCAACATGCTCTACGCCGATAGTCACACTCTCAACGGCCTCACGCATGTGGTCATGGACGAGGTGCACTACTTGGCCGATCGGTTCCGCGGCGGCG
>CAMCVY010000100.1 GCA_945881995.1 Bifidobacterium breve
GACTTCGCTAGCCGCGGCTGGATCTTGCTCGAACCTCGCGGTGTCACGATCTTGGATGTTGACAAACTCAACCGTCGCGGCGCTTAGTCCTCCAACACAAACATCAAATGCGCCTGAGCGCTTAACAACGCTGCCTCTCGCAGCGAATCATGCACATCGCTGGGCGCCATCGCTGTGATCACCGTGTCCGTGCGTTAAAAGAACGTGTTCAATGGATCCGAAGATCCACGTATTGGTTCCTTGCAATGTCATAGGACCTGGGTTGGGAGCGGTGACACCACCCACCCATGCAGGAGTGGTCACACTCATCCGGATTGCTGCTCCAATCGAACGGGCCGATGGCTGATTGCTTCAGACACGGATGACCACTGGTTGAGGTCAAGCAGAACCCGAAGCGTGGGCCACAACAAGATGATCTCACCGGCACGATTGGCTTCCAAGGCTTTGGCTACGTTCCACCACCGCGCCTCAACCGCTTCACCTTCGGGTACATGCCGCGGTTCGACATCTGCACGGACGGGGGCCAGAAAGAACCACGTGTCAAAACGAAACGGAACGTAATCAGGGGTCAACCACCAAGCCCACGGAATCAATTCTTCCGAATGAACATGGGCTTGTTCACGATTGAGCAGTTGGGCAATCGAGGTACGCCCCAAGAGGAGGTCCTGTCGGTCCTGCTCACTCCACGCCGTGGGATGACGGTTGGAGGCAAGAACGATCCCGGACTCTTCAAAGGTTTCCCGCACTGCTGCTGCCATTAACCGGTTTGCCTTCGAAGGCTCCACATCCATGACCGACGCAACGTGAATCAATGGGTCGCCAGTAAGGGGGAACAATGCACTGTCGCTAGCGTCAACTGCGCCACCGGGAAAGACATGGGCATGGGGAGCAAACTTCAAAGTCCCAATACGTTTAAGCAGCCACACTTCAATGCCACCGGTTGCGCTATCACGAGCAAGGACAACCGTCGCGGCATCTCGCGAATGTGTCGTCACTCCACCTCGACGATGAGCTCAATTTCGACGGGAGCATCCAAAGGCAGAACGGCTACACCGAGCGAACTTCGAGCGTGAACACCCTTATCGCCAAACACAGCGCTGAGAACTTCACTCGCACCGTTAACCACCAGCGGCTGTGAACTGAAATCAGGGGCGCTTGCTACGAAACCCACGACCTTGACGATGCGGCGAACGCGAGACAACTCGCCGATCTCTGCCTTAACGGCGGCAATCGCGTTCAGCACACAGATGCGGGCCAGTGCATTGGCTTCTTCAATGCTCACCTCAGCGCCCACTTTGCCGGTGATGGACAGTGCGCCATCAACGAGCGGCAACTGCCCGGATGTGAAGACGAGATTGCCGGTCTGCACCACGGGAACATAGGACGCAACTGGCGCCGGTACCGGCGGGAGGGTAATACCCAATTCAGCGATACGGGATTCAGGTGTCGTCATTGATTAGCCCTTAGGACGTTTGAAGTAAGCAACAAGGTTTTCGGCTGAACTGCCCGGCAACACCGACACCAGCTCCCAACCGTCTTCGCCCCAGGTATCGAGGATCTGCTTTGTCACGTGAACAAGGAGAGGCACAGTCGCGTATTCCCAAGCAATTTTTTCCATGCCCCGACACTATCTCTGCGGTCAACGGGTCGCTCAGGCAACGTCCCGATACATGCGGTTGGACCCATACGTTCTCAGCAGGAGTGAGTCAATCAGCTGACGCGGATGTGATCGTCCACTAGGGAGATTTCACGAGGAGGCAGCATGGTGGCTTCGTATTCATTGCGTGCACTTTCGAGCACTTCCCGCCAGGACGTCACATTGGAACGTCGGCGAAGCAACGAGCGACGCTCGCGCTCGGTCATACCGCCCCACACACCAAACTCCACGCGATTGTCGAGGGCATCGGCGAGACATTCAGTCCGCACCGTGCAGTTCATGCATACACTCTTGGCCCGATTTTGGGCTGCGCCTTGAACGAAGAGTTCGTCCGGAGCACTCGTATGACAAGCCGCTTGAGCGATCCAGTTATCGACCCAGGTCATGCAACCTCCCCATGGCACAAATAGGCAAGCCGCCCTGTTAAACAGACGTGTTCTCGGCCTGCCTTCAACCTAGGCAACGAACGTGCTCCAGCGGAACCCCTCCAACCCCAACGGTTACACGTTCGTTATCCGCCCCATCTGGCGTACTCTGCTTACGTGAAGTCCCATCCGTCACATACGCCCCACGATCGGCCTCGAGCGGTGCTCGGTCGATTGGTGTTGGTAGCTGTGGCCTGCGGGGTGATTTTCGCTGGAATGTTGCTCCCGGTCGCCGGCGGCATCGCGCTAGCCGCGCGCGATGGATCACAATCCTTCACTGCACTCCCGAACGCCCTTGATGCCGCTCCCTTGCCGCAACCCACCATTTTGCTCGCAAAAGATGGATCGCGGATCGCAGAAGTGTTCACGGAAAATCGCACCTCAGTTCCGTTATCCAGCATGGCCACACCTATTCGACAGGCGATCGTGGCCATTGAAGATTCGCGGTACTACGAGCATGGTGGCATTGACCTGCGTGGCACCTTGCGAGCACTGAAAAGTAACAGTCAGGCTGGCTCGATTCGGCAAGGTGGATCAACGCTAACGCAGCAATACGTCAAGAACACTCTGATTGTCAACGCGAGGACAGCACAAGAGCGTGAAGGAGCAAGTGCGCGCACCATTTCCCGCAAAATCCGCGAACTGCGCCTTGCCATTGCCGTTGAACAAAAGTATTCCAAGGATGAGATCCTCGAGCGCTACCTGAACACCGTCTACTTCGGTGACGGCGCCTACGGAATTCAGGCCGCCGCTCAGCGCTACTTCGGTATCAACGCCAGTGAGTTGAACTTGGCGCAGGCCGCCACGTTGGCCGGTGTTGTTCAGCAACCCGTGGGTCTTAATCCACGCCGATTCCCCGTCAAGGCGCAAGCTCGACGCAATCTGGTGTTGCAACGCATGGTGGACTTGGGTTACATCACCGCCGATTCCGCAACGAAAGCTTCGAGGATTTCGTTATCTAAGTCGTTGCGCATCACCGAGAAGCGCAATGGGTGCACTACCTCCTACGCCGCCTATTTTTGCGACTACGTGTTGAGTTTTATAAAGAAAGATTCATTCTTTGGTGAAACCGCCGAAGACCGAGAAGCGTTCTTGCGGCGCGGTGGACTCACGATTAAGACGACATTGGATCCGGCGCTCCAAACTGCCGCGCAAAAGGCAGTCGACACCGCGATCCCGCGCAAGGACAAGAGCCGTAAAGCTGTTGCAGTCTCGTCTGTGCAGCCAGGAACCGGTGGCGTACTGGTCATGGCTCAAAACCGCATTTGGGGAACATCGGGTCGAGGCAAAACCACCGTCAACTTCAACGTCAACACAAAATACGGTGGCTCTCTGGGTGCTCAAGCCGGGTCCACCTTCAAAGTCTTCGTCCTTGCGGCCGCTCTAGATCAAGGCTTGCCCATCACCACGACGTTAAATGCGCCATCAAGTCGCACGTTCACCGGCTTTGTTGATTGCACGACGGGTGCACCGTTTGCTCCCTACACCGTGCAAAACTCAACCGGTAGTGGGACGTACTCGATGAAGACCGCGACCGCTAACTCGGTCAACACCTTCTTTGTCGCCTTAGAAAAGAAGACCGGCTTATGCCGTCCCAAGGAAATTGCGGAAGCCATGGGGGTGACCCAAGCAACGGGAACGCCTCTCAAACGCGTGCCGTCTTTCGTGCTTGGCAGTCAGGCAGTTTCGCCCCTGGCGATGGCCGAGGCCTACGCAACGTTCGCCGCACGTGGGACGCATTGTCGCTCGGTACCCATGAGCGAAGTTGTCGATCGTGATGGCGCCTCGCTGGGTGCACCGTCCGCTGACTGTAAAGAAGTCATTCGCCCAGCTGTCGCCGACGCGGTGAATCAACTCCTCACATCAGTCATGACGATTGGGACCGGAAAGTCCCTCAAGATCGGGCGCCCAGTCGCAGGAAAGACCGGAACAACGAATGAAAACGCTGCGGTCTGGTTCTGTGGACACACTCCACAATTGGCAACCGCGGTGTGGATCGGTGATCCGCGCGGTGGACAGCGCTACCCCATCCGCGACATCACCATTAATGGCACCTACATCACGAAGGGATACGGTGGACGACTCGCTGGACCTATCTGGCGAGATGTCATGGTCGCTGGCTTGAAGGGTCAGCCCGTTATTGACTTCACCAAGCCGGACCCCACACAAATCGCCGGCCTGCAAACCACAGTCCCCGATCTACGCGGGCTCGACCCGGCTGCAGCTTTTGCCGTTTTGACCACTGCCGGCCTAAAGGGTGAAGTTGGGCAGTACCGCGTGCAGTCAACACAACCGGAAAACACGGTGGCCTACAGCTATCCAGGTCGTGGCTCGTACGTCACATCGGGGAAGGTTGTGACGATTTATCTCAGCGACGGCACCACTCCACCGCCACCACCACTACCAACTTTTGTGATCCCCACACCCACGCCAACGCTCACGCTGCTACCTACGCCGGGTCAAACTCCCTAACGGGTACTACATCCCTAAGGCTGCGCGCACCTTGCCGGCAATGGCTGAACCGTCAAAGCGTCCTGATGCTTGCGGGGTAACAATTTTCATGACCGCGCCCATAGCTTTGCCGCCTTCGGCACCATCTGCTGTGGCTTGCTCAACAGCGGTCGCGATGATCGCATCGACTTCAGCCTCGGTGAGTTGTTGCGGCAGGTAGCGATCCAAGACAGCGAGCTCGTCGTTTTCCTGTTGCGCAAGTTCTGGGCGCTGGGCCTGCGTGTAGGCCTCTGCGGATTCACGTCGCTTTTTGGCTTCACGCGAAAGCACGATGATCACATCGTCGTCAGACAATTCACGCGCTTGCTTGCCCGCGACTTCCTCGTTGGTGATAGCCGTTAGTGCCATCCGAATCGTCGCCGACGTGATCTTGTCGCTAGACCTCATCGCTTCGGTCAGGTCTGCCTGGAGTCGGTCCTTCATTGCTGCCATGACGTCAGTGTGGCACCTGACCTTGGCTATCTGTCACCATGGGCGGGTGAGCACACGCCCTTTGATCACCTCCGGAGCCGCCCTTGTGGCCGGCGGACTGGGATTGCTGGGCTACAGCCTGTGGGAGGCCCAGGCCTATCGCACCCGCCACGTGACACTGCCGGTCTTGCCCAGTGGGAGCCAACCGGTCAAGGTGTTGCATCTATCTGACATCCACCTGATGCCCAACGATACGAAGCGCACTGCTTGGTTGCGTTCGCTCGCTGACTTAGAGCCAGACCTGGTCGTTAACACCGGTGACAACATCTCTCATCCCGGTGCAATCCCTGTGTTAGTGGACGCATTGCAGCCCCTGCTTGCGGTCCCCGGAGTTTTCGTCTTCGGCTCAAACGATTACTACGCACCGGTGTTTAAGAATCCTTTGACGTATTTGCGCATGGGGCCAACACCGATCAAGCACGCCGAAGAGTTGCCTTGGCGTGATCTCGAAGCAGGTTTCACGCAAGCCGGCTGGCTGAACCTCAACAACCACCGCGAGACTCTCAAAGTTGGTTCATTACTCATTGATGCGCGCGGGGTTGATGATCCGCACATTCACCGCGACCGCTACGACGACCTTGACCCCGAACCCAGCACCGCAGACTTTTCGTTGGGAGTCGTGCATGCCCCCTACCGTCGCGTTCTCAACGCCATGACAACCGATGGCGTAGACGTCATCTTGGCTGGCCACACCCATGGTGGTCAGGTGTGCTTGCCCGGATACGGAACGTTGGTTACCAATTGCGATCTCAACCGCAAGTACGCCAAGGGGCTGTCTCGTTATCGCGATGATGCGTTGCCAGAAGATGGCTGGGAAGCCTCTGAGTTCGCCAACATGGATGAACCCGTTGCTGAAACCTGGCTCAACGTGTCACCCGGCATCGGCACCTCGCCCTACGCGCCCATTCGACTGGCCTGCCGGCCCGAAGCCATCCTCTTAACGCTTACTGCCCGCTGAGTCCAGGCCTGCGCGTCTTCGCTAAAGTACGGCGACCACACGCGGGGTGTGGCGCAGCTTGGTAGCGCGCTTCGTTCGGGACGAAGAGGCCGTGGGTTCGAATCCCGCCACCCCGACAATGCAAACGGGCTGCCTTCAGGCAGTCCCTTTGCATTTCACGGGTCTATGGATTCGGGAGGAGGACGCGCAAGCGTCCGACGGTTCCCGCCACCCCTACAACTATTTGCTGAGCTCTGCTGCCACGACTTCGGCGATTTGCGCCGTGTTAAGGGCTGCACCCTTGCGCAGGTTGTCCCCACAGACGAAGAAGTCGAGCACGTTGTCGAAGTCCGGCGCCTGGCGCACGCGGCCCACCCACGTCGGATCAGTCCCGACCACATCAGCAGGCGTTGGGAACACCATCGTCGCTGGATCGTCGAGCAATTC
>CAMCVY010000101.1 GCA_945881995.1 Bifidobacterium breve
GTCGAGCGTGAATAGCGATCAGCAGCCTCTAAGACTTCAGAGACTTTCCAGCGAGTATTGACCGGAACCAACGTGTCGCGCAGTTCATCATCAGGTGCGTGCAACGAGACCGCCAACGTCACGGGAAGGTTCTCGTCGGTGAGTTGATCTATGCGAGGCACGAGACCGACCGTTGAAACAGTGATCGAGCGGCGTGACAACCCCAGTCCGTGTGAATCTTTGTCGGTGAGACGACGCAACGCACCCATGACTGCCTTGTAGTTGGCTAATGGTTCGCCCATACCCATGAATACGACGTTGCTGAGGCGTACGGGTGATCCACCGACACCGCCTTCAGCGAGCAATCGCGCTGCAGCAACTACCTGATCCACGATTTCACCGGTGGACAGGTTGCGCGTGAGTCCGGCTTGACCGGTAGCGCAGAACGGACAGTTCATGCCACAGCCAGCCTGCGAGGAAATACAGACCGTGGCGCGCTCGGGATAGCGCATCACCACAGACTCGACCATGACGCCATCGTGTAAACGCCATAGTTGCTTGGCCGTGGTCTCGTTATCGCAGGTAATCGTGTGAACTGGCGTCAACAGCTCGGGCAACACAGCGTCGATCCACCGCTTGCGATCGGCAGCGGGAAGGTCGGTCATCACGTCAGGGTCAATCTCAAAACGTTCAAAGTAGTGATGCGCAATTTGCTCAATACGAAAGGCTGGAACATTCAATTCACGCGCAAGATTGGCTCGCTCCGACGGATCAAGGTCCGCTAGATGCTGTGGCGGGCGTTTGGCCTTGGGTGCTACAAAAACGAGTTCACCGGGCGTGGTCATGACGTGGTCAACAATGCTGCAAGGACCAGCCACACCATCGGCACGGTGACCAATAGCGAGTCGACGCGGTCGAGCAATCCACCATGGCCTGGCAAGATTTGGCTCATGTCCTTAATTTGCAAATCACGTTTAACTAGGGACTCCCCCAAATCGCCGACCGTTGCCGACAACGTTGCCAAAATTCCCAGAACCACTCCCACCCACCAAGGGCCATCAAGGAGAAAAACAACACACGCGATGGCAAAGATCAAACTCACCACAATGGAACCGCCAAAGCCTTCCCATGACTTCTTTGGACTCACTAAAGGAGCCATCGGGTGACGACCGATGAACACGCCCACCATGTAGCCACCGGTGTCGCTGGCGGCAGTTACCAACACAGCGGTTAATACCTTGGCTGGCCCTTGGTCTTGTTGAATCAAAACGATCAAGAAGCTCGCCAAGAAGGGAATCCATGTCACAACAAACGCAGCACACACCGCATCGCGCACAGCGTTCGCGCCACCCACTAGAAGCCGCCACAGCAAGACCACGGGAACGACGCATAAAAGCCCAGCGATCAAGCCTTCGGCCCCGTAGAAATAAGCGACGGCGGGCAAAATGAGTCCGGCGCCGAGCAATGCAACAGGCGATAAGAGATAACCAGCCTGGGTTAGTGCTGTGCGGATCTCCCACAGCCCCACGCAGATGCCGATGGAGACGAGGACTGCGAAGACATACTCAGGGAGCAACAAACACGCGCCCAATACGAGGAACAACGACAAACCAACAGCCGTTGCTTGACCGAGCGGGCGACCAGCGCTTGGCCGCTGCCTTGTCTCCGGTGCACTCATAGCGGGGCCTCCTTCGGTTGGTCGTTAGACCTCGAGGAGTTCGCTTTCCTTGTGCTTCAAAATCTCATCGACGTGTCCCACCGTGCGGGTCGTCAATTCATCGAGTTGCTTTTCGGCACGACGCACGTCATCTTCCCCAGCCTCGCCGTCCTTGATCAGCTTGTCGAGGATCTCCTTGGCGTGACGACGAATATTGCGGATCGAAATCTTGGCGTCTTCCGCCTTCGTGCGGGCCACCTTGATGTATTCCTTGCGGCGGTCTTCGGTCAGCTCAGGCAACACCACGCGAATGACGGTGCCGTCATTGCTGGGGTTAGCGCCCAGGTCTGATTCGCGAATAGCTTTTTCGATGGCAGTCAACGCGCCCTTGTCAAAGGGCGTGACCAGAACCATGCGAGCTTCCGGCGCTTGGAAAGAGGCAAGTTGATTGAGCGGCGTCATGGTTCCGTAGTAGTCAGCAACAATCTTGGCGAACATCGACGGGTTGGCCCGGCCAGTGCGGATAGTCGCAAAGTCTTCCTTAGCAACCGTGACAGCCTTTTCCATCTTTTCTTCGGCCTCGAGCATGGTTTCGTCGATCATCATGACCCCTTCGTGCTGGACGTGTGTGCACTTGCCACCGTGGTGGGGTGGTCGGCCGAAACGAGAGTTCCGATCCTCTCACCATTTACCTGCTCTTGTGCAATGACCTTGGCGATGTTGCCGTCTTCCATCAAGTTGAACACGATGATCGGCAGATCGTTGTCCATGCACAAACTAAATGCGGTTGCATCCGCGACCTTCAGGCCTCGGCCCAACACATCGCGATATTCGATGTAACTAAAGCGCTGGGCATCGGGATTCGTCCGCGGATCGCTGTCATAGACACCATCCACGCTCTTGGCCATCAGGACGACTTCACAGTCAATCTCTAGAGCGCGCTGAGCGGCCGTAGTGTCAGTGGAGAAGAACGGTGCGCCCAAGCCGGCGCCAAAGATGACTACGCGGCCCTTTTCGAGGTGCCGGATGGCCCGACGCGGAACATAAGGTTCAGCAACTTGACCCATGGCGATCGCAGTTTGCACGCGAGTGCCAACGCCTTCCTTCTCTAGGAAATCTTGAAGGGCAAGGCTGTTCATGACCGTACCGAGCATGCCTATGTAGTCCGCTCGAGAGCGATCCATACCACGCTGGCTCAGCTCCGCACCGCGGAAGAAGTTGCCACCCCCGATGACTACGGCAACCTGCACGCCAGTATTCGCCACTTCAGCAATTTGCTTGGCGACGAGCTGGACGACGTCAGGGTCAACACCCAAACTGCCACCACCAAAGACTTCCCCTGAAAGCTTCAGCATGACGCGGCGGTAACCGCCAGTGGGTGTGACCATAAAACTTAAGCTCCTACCTCAAAGCGAGCAAAGCGAGATACCGTGGTGTTGGCTTCGGTAAGGACAGCCCGAACCGTCTTCTTGCTGTCTTGAACAGAGGACTGCTCCAGCAAAACGACTTCCTTGTAGAAGCCATTAACGCGGCCTTCGACGATCTTTTCCAACGCAGCTTCAGGCTTGCCCTCTTCGCGAGCCGTGGCTTCGGCGATACGACGCTCGGATTCCACAGCCTCGGCTGGGATGTCTTCGCGGTTGACGTATTGGGGGCGCATGGCGGCGATTTGCATGGCGGTGGCCCGAGCCACTGCCTCATCACCATCGAAGGCCACCAAGACGCCCACCTGGGCAGGCAGGTCAGCCGAACGCTGGTGCATGTAGGCGGTCACTGTTCCGTCGAGGACGATGACATTTCCAATTTCGATCTTCTCACCGATGATGGCGTTGAGTGCTTCGATACCGGCAGCAACGGTGCGGCCATCAGCCATCGCCGTGCTCATCAAGGTCTCCACATCAGCGGTCTTGTTAGCGGCAGCAGCCGTAACAATCGCGTCAGCAAGAGTCTTGAAATCATCATTCTTGGCGACGAAGTCGGTCTCGCAGTTGAGTTCGATCATCGCGCCATCAGCGGCCGCAACCAACCCGTTGGTTGCTTCACGCTCTGCACCACGCTTGGCTGCCTTTGCGGCACCCTTGATGCGCAATACTTCAACGGCGGCATCGTAATCGCCATCTGTTTCTTCGAGGGCCTTCTTACAATCCATCATGCCGGCGCCCGTGAGGTCACGGAGCTTCTTTACTTCAGCGGCGCTGAAATTTCCCATGAGTGCGCTACATCCCTTGTTCGTAAACGGTCAGGTAAAGGTGCGAATCAGGCTTCGCTAGTGGTGGCTGCCTCAGCAGCTGCGGGAGCTGCTTCTGCTTCTGCTTCTGCTGCAGGGGCTGCTTCTGCTTCTGCTGCGGGGGCTGCTTCTGCAGGTGCATCAGCGGTGGCGCCGGCGAGAAGTTCGGTTTCCCACTCAGCCAACGGCTCACCCGCGGCAAGTTCGGAACCGACTTCATCGGTTGCGCGACCAGCACCGGCACGTGCCATCAAGCCCTCAGCAACAGCATCCGAGATCACGCGGGTGAGCAAGCCCACCGAGCGAATCGCGTCGTCGTTGCCAGGAATCTTGTAGTCCACTTCATCAGGATCACAGTTGGTGTCCAAGATGGCTACAACGGGGATCTTGAGCTTGTGGGCTTCGGCCACCGCAATGTGCTCTTTGTTGGTGTCCACGATCCACACGGCGCTAGGCACCTTGGTCATGTCGCGGATTCCACCGAGGATGCGCTCGAGCTTGACCTTTTCGCGCTTGAGTACGAGCAATTCCTTCTTGGTCATGCCACTGGCGGCAACGTCGTCAAAGTCAATGACTTCGAGTTCCTTTAGACGCTGCAAGCGCTTGTAAACGGTCTGGAAGTTGGTGAGCATTCCACCCAACCAGCGCTCGTTGACGTAGGGCATACCCACGCGCGTTGCCTGCTCGGCGATGGATTCTTGAGCCTGGCGCTTGGTGCCAACAAACAACACGGTGCCACCTTGGGCCACGGTCTGCTTGATGAACTCATAGGCGCTGTCGATGAAAGCCAACGACTGCTGCAAGTCAATGATGTAGATGCCATTGCGCTCAGCAAAAATAAAGCGCTTCATCTTGGGGTTCCAGCGACGGGTTTGGTGCCCGAAGTGGACGCCGCTCTCGAGGAGCTGGCGAGTGGTAACAACGGCCATGCCGAGTACTTCCTAACGCAAGCCGGCGAACGCGCACGCGCGATCCCCGGACAATTCCGGTTGACGTCAACGACCAGGTAGTCGAAGACCCTGACCTTCAGCGATTCATTCCACCGAATGGCTCAGCCACCGAAGTGACACGAACTATTCGGACCTAAGGAACGAGTGCCCCACCATGAGTGAGTCGTGAAGGTGCGAAGTCAGCTCACCGAGGTGAACTGCTGGCTCTAAGGGTACGCGCTGGCCTTGCTGAGTCGTCCACAGCCCTGACTTTCCACCTTTGGCCCGTGCATGGAGCCCTCGATTGGCCACACTCAGTCAAGGTGGGCCAATGATTGCCCCCGCAACCCGCACGGTCCTCGTTGGCTGCCTGGGATTAGTGCTCAGCCTGTGCGCACCGGCTGGGGCTGGGGCCAGCGGTCAATGGCGGTGGCCCGTGGCAGGGTCCCATCGCGTGGTTCACCCCTACCAGCCGCCAGCCCATGACTGGCTCCCTGGCCATCGAGGCGTCGACTTAGGCGTTGGATCGAGCCGCGTGGTTTATGCCGTGGGGGTGGGTCGCGTCAGTTTCGTCGGACAGATTGCACAGCGGTCCGTGATCGTTATCGCCCATGCCGGAAACCTGCGCACCACCTACGAACCAGTCACTGCGACAGTTCGCCTGGGGCAGCGCGTCGCAGCAGGGCAGCGCATCGGCATGCTGCAACGCAATGGATCACATTGTCGACCCAGCTGCTTGCACTTAGGTCTTAAGCGAGGGACGACCTACCTCAATCCCCTACTGCTTTTCGCCCCAACGCGTGCACGGCTGCTGCCGCACCTTGGTCATTAGCCCTGGCCGACTTCGGCCATCTTTGAGCGCATCTGGATGACGGCCTTGGAGTGCATCTGGCAGATGCGACTTTCGGTCACGCCCAACACTTTGCCGATCTCTGCCAGCGTCAGACCTTCGTAGTAATACAAAGTAACGACGACTTTTTCGCGTTCCGGCAGGCCGTTAATCGCCTCTGCGAGGATTTGCTTGGTCTCTTCGGTCTCAAAGGCCATCACCGGGTCTTCGGCTCGGGTGTCTTCCAAGGTGTCGCCGAGGCTGACGCCTTCACCCTTGTCGCCACCACCTAAGAGTTCGTCCAAAGCCACCACATTGACGTACGACACCTGGCTGAAAATCGTATGTAGATCACTCAGGGAGATCTCCATATGAGCAGCAACTTCAACTTCGGTGGGAGTGCGGTGCAGCGTGGTTTGTAGTTCCGCGTAAGCGCGCTCAACGCTCTTAGCCTTGGCTCGAACCGAGCGCGGAATCCAGTCGATCGACCGCAATTCGTCAATGATGGCGCCACGGATGCGAGTGATGGCATAAGTCTCAAATTTGATTTC
>CAMCVY010000102.1 GCA_945881995.1 Bifidobacterium breve
CAAGGTCATGTCCAAGATGGGCATTTCCACGGTTGCTTCCTACCGAGGCGCACAGGTTTTTGAATGCATTGGCCTGTCCCAAGAGGTCATCAATAGCTACTTCGTGGGCACGACCAGCAAGCTGGGTGGAGTAGGCCTCGATGTCATTGCTGAAGAGGTGGAAAAGCGTCATTCAGTAGCTCATCCGCGCAGTGGAATCCAGCCAGCCCACCGCACCCTCAACGTGGGTGGCGAGTATCAATGGCGCCGTGAGGGCGAACCACACCTTTTTGATCCAGAAACGGTATTCCGCCTTCAGCACGCCACGCGTGCACGTCGTTATGACATCTTCAAGGAGTACACGAACAAGGTTAATGACCAGTCCGAGCGTTTGATGACGTTGCGCGGACTCTTCAACCTGCGCACAGGGGACCGACCCGCCATTTCGATTGATGAGGTCGAGCCGGTTTCAGACATTGTGAAGCGTTTTTCCACTGGCGCTATGTCGTACGGATCCATTTCGCAAGAAGCTCACGAAACTCTTGCGGTCGCCATGAACCGCCTCGGCGGAAAGTCCAACACCGGTGAGGGCGGGGAAGATCCTGAGCGGTACCAACCCTTGCCGGGCGGAGACAGCAAGCGTTCGTCGATCAAGCAGGTGGCTTCTGGTCGATTTGGTGTCACCAGTGAGTACCTGGTCAATGCTGATGACATTCAGATCAAGATGGCCCAGGGTGCCAAGCCTGGCGAGGGCGGCCAACTGCCGGGGCACAAGGTGTACCCATGGGTGGCTAAGACGCGTCACTCCACACCTGGTGTGGGATTGATTTCGCCACCGCCGCACCACGACATTTACTCCATCGAAGACTTGGCGCAGTTGATTCACGATCTGAAGAATGCAAACCCGCAGGCGCGCGTTCACGTCAAGCTCGTGGCTGAAGTCGGCGTGGGAACCGTTGCGGCTGGTGTAGCCAAGGCGCACTCCGATGTGATCTTGATCAGTGGCCACGATGGCGGCACCGGTGCTTCGCCGTTGACTTCGCTCAAGCACGCCGGAGCGCCGTGGGAGTTGGGCTTGGCGGAAACGCAACAAACTTTGCTGCTCAATGGTTTGCGCGACCGCGTAGTCGTCCAGGCTGATGGCCAATTAAAGACCGGCCGCGACGTTGTTATTGCTGCACTGTTGGGCGCTGAGGAATTTGGTTTTGCTTCGGCCCCGCTGGTAGTGATGGGTTGCGTCATGATGCGGGTATGCCACTTGGACACCTGTCCCGTTGGTGTCGCGACGCAGAACCCAGTCTTGCGAGAACGATTTACCGGTCGTCCCGAATTCGTCCAGACCTTCTTTGAATACATTGCCGAAGAAGTGCGAGAGATCCTTGCCGAGCTGGGATTGCGCAGTATCGATGAAGCGGTTGGTCAGGCCGAGTTAATTGATGCCCTCGATGCGGTTCAGTACTGGAAGGCATCAGGGCTTGACCTGGAGCCGATCCTGCATGTTCCCTCGCTTCCAGAAGGCACCCCTCGACGCCACACGGTCAACCAGGACCACGGCTTGGACAAGGCTCTCGACAACCAGTTGATTGCGTTGTCGGCTCAAGCTCTTGAGTATGCAGAGCCTGTTATTGCGCAGATTCCTGTGCGGAACGTCAACCGCACTGTCGGCACCATGCTGGGCTACGAAGTTACCAAGCGTTATGGCGGCGCTGGCTTGCCTGATGGAACCATCGATATCACTTTGAACGGGTCGGCGGGCCAGTCCTTCGGCGCATTTGTTCCGCGCGGAATCACGTTGCGCCTCCTCGGTGATGCCAATGACTACGTGGGCCAGGGTTTGTCCGGTGGGCGGCTGATCGTTCGCCCCGACGAAAACGCTTCGTTTGATGCAGCCACCAACGTGATTGCTGGCAACGTCGTGGCCTATGGCGCCACTTCGGGCGAAATCTTCTTACGCGGTCTTGCCGGTGAGCGGTTTTGTGTTCGCAACTCCGGTGTCACGGCAGTGGTCGAAGGCGTGGGGGACCATGCTTGTGAATACATGACGGGTGGTCGCGTCATTGTTCTCGGCCCGACCGGACGCAATGTTGCTGCTGGCATGTCGGGTGGCGTCACCTACATTCTCGACCTGGACACACAGGTGGTGAATGCTGAGATGGTGGATGTGGAAACTTTGGACGAAACCGATGCAGCCTTTGTCCTCAGTAGTGTTCGCCGCCACTTTGAATTTACTCAATCCACGGTTGCCGAGTCCTTGTTGAAGGATTGGGACGCTTCGGTCCAGCGACTGAGCAAGATCATGCCGAAGGATTACAAGAAGGTTTTGGCGGTCAGCGCTGCTGCTGAACGTGAAGGCAAGGATGTCAACACTGCAATCATGGAGGCAGTCAATGGCTGATCCCAAGGGTTTCCTTAAAACATCTCGACAGACTCCGCCTCGTCGACCGGTTGACGTACGGATTCAAGACTGGAAAGAGGTCTATCAAGACTTCGGCAATGGTGAGCTGGAACAGCAGGCGAGTCGTTGTATGGACTGTGGCATTCCGTTTTGTCACAATGGTTGCCCCTTAGGCAATCTCATTCCTGAATGGAATGACTTGGTTCGTCGCCAGGATTGGCAGTCGGCCATGGAGCGGTTGCACGCAACGAACAACTTTCCTGAGTTCACTGGTCGGCTGTGTCCGGCACCGTGCGAGTCAGCATGCGTCTTGAGCATCAATGCTGATTCTGTCACGATCAAACAAGTGGAAGTCGAAATCATTGACCGCGCCTGGGATGAAGGCTGGGTGCAGCCACAATTGCCAGATCGCTTAAGTGGCAAGACTGTCGCTGTTGTGGGATCTGGGCCTGCAGGATTGGCCGCGGCTCAGCAGTTGTCTCGCGCCGGCCACACGGTTGCCGTTTATGAGCGAGCAGATCGCATTGGTGGACTGTTGCGCTACGGCATTCCGGAATTCAAAATGGAAAAGCGTCATTTGGATCGGCGATTGGCACAAATGGAAGCTGAGGGTGTGCGTTTTCGCCCCTCGTCTGACATCGGCGAGTCGGTGCCGTGGCCAGACTTGCGCGCTCGCTATGACGCCATTGTTGTCGCCACCGGTGCAACCGCTTGGCGTGACTTAGACGTTCCCGGTCGTGAACTAACCGGCATCATCCAAGCCATGGAGTACTTGCCCTGGGCTAACCGGGTGCAGGAAGGCGACATGGTCGAGCCCCCAGTTAACGCCGGGGGCAAGCACGTCGTGGTTATTGGTGGGGGTGATACCGGAGCTGACTGTGTGGGTACCGCTCATCGTCAAGGTGCAGCATCGGTGACTCAATTGGAAATCATGCCTCGGCCGGCCGATCAACGTCCTGATGAGGCGCCGTGGCCGACCTATCCAATGTTGTACCGCGTCACCAGTGCCCACGAAGAAGGCGGCGACCGGATGTTCGCTGTGTCAACCCAGCGATTCATCGGCAACGACGAGGGGCATGTTACGGGTATTGAATTGATTGAAGTGCGCATGGTTGACGGTCGATTTGAGCCGGTCGCCGGCACTGAAGTTCAGTTAACGGCTGACTTGATCACCTTGGCCATGGGATTTGTAGGGCCACAGGCGGAAACGTTGGTCACTCAACTGGGTGTGGAACTTGATGCTCGCGGAAATGTTGCTCGCGATGCTCAATTTATGTCAACGGTGGATTCGATCTTTGTCGCAGGAGATGCGGGTCGAGGACAATCCTTGATTGTGTGGGCCATTGCTGAAGGTCGCGCTGTCGCATCCGCGGTGGACGCGTACCTCACGGGTGAAACCAATTTGCCTTCGCCCGTGCGACCCACCGATCGCCCACTTGTGGTGTAAGCGCCGTTGGTTTGTTTGTTGTTCACGCTTTACGCCCGCGTCAGGGCTGAAGTCAGGTCATTCACGCGCTAAGATGGTGGTATGCGTAGAGCCAAGATCGTATGCACGATCGGACCCGCAACGGCCTCTCCCGAGAAGATTCTTGAGCTGGTCGAAGCCGGTATGGACGTGGCTCGCTTGAATATGAGCCACGGTGACCAGGCCACGCATGCTGCAGTTGTCGAGCGAATTCGTGACGCGGCAGCAAAAACCGGGCGCAGTGTGGGCATTTTGGTCGACCTTCAGGGTCCCAAGATCCGTCTGGGCACCTTTGCCGAAGGCTCTGTCCTGCTTCGCGAGGGAGATGCCTTCGTTATCACCACCGATGATGTGGTGGGAACTCGCGATATTGCTTCGACGACCTACTCTGGCTTGGCTGGCGATGTAAAAGCTGGGGACCTCATCCTGATTGACGATGGACGCGTGTGCTTGCGTGCTATCTCTGTTGAAGGCTCCATGGTGCGCACGATGGTTCTCGAGGGTGGTCGAATTTCGGACCACAAGGGCATTAACTTGCCTGGCGTTCCCGTGAGTGTGCCGGCGATGTCGGAGAAGGATCACGGCGACCTGCGATGGGCGCTCAAGGCCGGCATCGATTGGGTGGCGCTGTCCTTCGTTCGTAGTGCGGATGACTTTGATGTGGTTCAAGCTGTCATGACCGAGGTCGGCATCAGTGTTCCGGTGATCGCGAAGATTGAAAAGCCGCAGGCCGTGGACAATCTTGAGGAAATCGTGGAGCGCTTTGACGCGATCATGGTCGCTCGCGGCGACTTAGGTGTGGAATTGCCCCTGGAACTGGTGCCTTTGGTCCAAAAGCGAGCCATCGTTTTGGCTCGTGAGGCCGCCAAGCCGGTGATTGTGGCGACCCAGATGCTCGAGTCCATGGTGTCAATGTCGCGTCCAACGCGTGCCGAAGCCAGCGACGTGGCTAATGCTGTTCTCGACGGCACTGATGCTTTGATGCTCTCAGGCGAGACAAGTATCGGTGCGCACCCGATTGCCTCAGTTGAAACAATGGCCCGCATCATTTCTGCGGTTGAAAGCGAAGCCCTGGAGCAGATGGATCCGGTAAACACCGAACCGCGTAATAAGGGTGAGGCCATTGCTAGTGCGGCAACCAGCGTGGGTGCAGCGATTAATGCTGAAGCCTTGGTGGCTTTCACGCAGACCGGCACGAGCGCGCACTTAGTAGCTCGCTACCGTTCGCCGATTCCGATTTATGCATTCACGCCTGTTGAAGAAGTGCGCAATCGTCTGACGCTGGTGTGGGGAGTGGAAACGTTCCTCGTTCCTCCCGTTGTGCACACCGACCAGATGGTGCGTCAGGTTGACGCTGCGCTGCTGGACATGGGGCGTGTGGAGCGGGAAACATCCGTGGTCATTGTCGCCGGAAGCCCGCCGGGAATCCCCGGGAGCACCAACGCCATGCGCGTGCACGTCATGGGGCATGCCGTCTCTGAACAGGCCTTGGCCTACCGCGAATAGTGGGTTCAGTCCAGCCTGCCTTCCCCAGTTAGCTGGGTGCCCTGCTATCTTTTAATCACTCTGGTGCTGCTGGAGTGAAGTGACATCCTTTAAGGCCCGTCCAGTGAGGCGGGGAAGGAGGTCGGCCATGACGGCTGTCCCTGCTCGGCCCGCGGACTCGTTCCGCGAAGTGCTCGATGCATCTGATATTTCTCGCGCATTAACGCGAATCGCTCATGAAATCGTGGAACGCAACAAAGGTTGCGATCACTTGGTCTTGCTCGGAATCCCTAGTCGCGGAGTCCCACTGGCGCGACGGATCGCGGCCAAGCTCAGCGAGATTGATAATTCGCACGTACCCGTGGGCTCAATCGACATCACCATGTACCGCGATGACCTGCGCCTCAAGCCGGCTCGCGCCCTTGCGCGCACCGAGGTTCCTCCCGAAGGCATTGACGGCCGAGTGGTCATCTTGGTCGATGACGTGTTGTTCTCTGGCCGCACGATTCGCGCCGCGATGGATGCGGTCTCCGATCTGGGACGCCCGCAAGCCATCCAGTTGGCCACCCTGGTCGATCGTGGACATCGCGAACTTCCCATCCGTGCTGACTATGTCGGCAAGAATCTTCCGACGGCCCAAAGCGAAGCTGTGCACGTGCAATTGACCGAACTTGACGATCAAGATTCCGTGGTTTTGGGGGTGGATGCCCAGTGAATACCCAGATGAAGGCGCACCTGCTCTCAACAACCGACCTCGATCGCGATGCCGCGCTGCAGATTCTCGATACAGCCGAGGAGTTGGCGCGCG
>CAMCVY010000103.1 GCA_945881995.1 Bifidobacterium breve
CGCGGGAGAAAACGCGCGCACCGTTGCCACACATTTGCGCCAACGAACCATCAGCGTTGCGATAATCCATAAACCACAACGGGCCGTTGCCTTCCACGCCCGGTGGGACCACGCGAATCAAACCGTCAGCGCCGATCCCGGCCGTGCGATCACACAGCTGAGCGATCACCCGCGGAGCAATAGCCACCGGAGCGGTTGTCGCATCAGGGCCCACCACGAGGATGAAGTCGTTACGCGTGCCATGGCCCTTGATCAGGGTGGCGCCGCCGAACGGCGCGTGACTAGGGCTCATGCCTAGATCGTAGGCGCAAAGGCGGTAATGAGGTCATGTGCTTGGCGTTTTAGCTCGACAGCATCGGTGGCATCCAGCCAGGTAATACGCGGATCGCGGTGGAACCACGACTGTTGGCGGCGCACAAATCGCCTCGTGGTTGATGCCGTCAGTTCGATGGCTTGTTCGAGTTCCAGATCGCCATCAAGGTGTGCGATGACCTGGGCATAACCCAAAGCCTTCGATGCAGTCACCCCCTCACGTAACCCCTGCGAGAGCAAACCGCGGACCTCGTCAACAAAACCCTGCGCAAACATCATCCCCACGCGCAATGCGATGCGTTCATCCAACGTGGGGCGATCCATCGTCACACCAATTTGCAGGGCGGGAATCAGGTAGCGATAACTGGGCAACGTGGCACTAAAGCTGCCCCGCAGTTCCACCACTTCAAGAGCGCGGATGATCTTGCGAGTGTTGTCGGGACCAATCGCGGTGGCAGCCATGGGGTCCACGGCCAACAATCGGTCAAAAAGCACGGCAGTGCCTACGGATTCGGCTTCCGCTTCCAATCGGGCGCGCACCACCGGGTCCACACCGGGAAATTCCAGATCATCCAGCGCTGCGCGCACATACAGCCCCGAACCGCCGACCAAGATCGCGGCTTTGCCACGCGCATGGATGTCAGCGATCACCGCGCGCGCCAGCTCTTGATACACCGCCACCGAAGCGGTCTGGGTGATTGGCCAGATATCGAGCAAGTGGTGTGGGACGCCCAGCATTTGTTCGGACGTGACCTTGGCAGTGCCGATGTCCATACCTTTGTAGGTTTGCATCGAATCGGCATTGATGATTTCGCCGTTGAGGTCGTGGGCAAGCTCAATGGCCAGCGAGGATTTACCCACAGCGGTGGGGCCAACTACTGCAAGCGTTAAACCAACGGGTGCATCGGTGATCCCAGTAGGTACATCGGTAAACGCCGTGCCCGCATCATCGGCAGCGAAGTCAGGCATCGCACTCATGCCACACTCCACTGCGCCACGACATACAAAACACCATAGGGATCATCACTAGCCACGACCCGACTTGCCATCGGCGCATCAACCATCGCAGCCACTACTTGCCATGGCGCGCGACCGTTCACCTGCAATTCACCGGCCAACTCACTATCAAGTCGTGCCAGCCGCGCTGAATCACCCAAGCGCAACGCCTCGACGACTTCGGCATCAAATTCCTGCGCGCGCGGATCGAGCGAGCCTGGAGCTTTGTCGCTCCGACAGGCGCTGCCATCTCCAACGACCAACACGGCCAACGACTGCTCCCCCACGAGCGTTTGCCCCAGTGCGGCACATTCGGCGTTTGAGGATTGCGGAGATACTCCTACATACCGGTCTGCCTGCGTACCGACGTGATCTAGCAACCAAGCTCCGATGGACAGTGACGGCGACAATGCTTGACCCATGGACGCTGGGCTCAGGCCAAATCCAGACCAATCTGGCTCCCCGGTGACTGGGCCAGTCACGGGCGCGGTTCCGACAACCACGAGTTGATCTGCTCCGGATTGGGCCAACTGGGTGACGGCATCAAGGCTGGCCTGACGCAGATGGGCCAATTCGTGAGCTGCGCCCTGGGCGATCTGGGGCACCAAGAGCGGGGTTGCAGGCACAAAAGCCACCGAAATCAGCACCGGCACAGGCTATCGGTTGCCCGGCTCAGGCACCGTCGGACAGGTAAAGGCTGGGCACAGGGTACTTTTAACCCGCCCTTAGTTCATAGCGCGGTTTGCTGTGCCGACAACAAGAGCACACTTAAGACCACAAGAGCCCACCTAAGGAGCACCTCATGCTCGGAACATTCACTGCCATTACCACTAAAGCCATCATCGGTGCAGCCGCTGTCGCTGTCGCCGGAGCCGGAGCAGTTGCCACTGTTTCGGCCGTTGGCCCCAAGGTAGCTGCCTCCCAGAGCGCTGTTGCCCCCGGAAGTTCGAACGGCTTGCCCGGCGCCTTCACCTCTCTAGAGCCAACAACCGAAGCAACGCCTGGGGCAACACCAGAAGCAACGCCTGGGGCAACACCAGAAGCAACACCAGAAGCAACACCGGAAGTCACCGTCGACCCAACAGTCACCCGTGACGAAGCCATCGCCATTGCCCAGGCCCGCTACCCTGATCTCAGATTGTACGGAGTGGAATTTGGGATTGAAGATGGCGTCACAGTGTGGAAGGTTGACCTCCGCGCCGGCGGCGATGGAGCTCGTGCCAAGGTTTATGTTGACGCAACAACCGGGACAATCGTTCGCGACCGGTTCAAGGATGCGAAAGCACCCAAGCCCACTAAGCCTTCCGACGACGACGACGATGACAGTGGATCCGACGACGACGACGATTCGGATGATGATGATGACGACGACGACGATTCAGATGATGACGACGACGAAAACGAGTCTGAAGACGACTAGTTAGGCAGGCTCGGCATTCCGAGCAGCACACCAGTTTGATCTGAAACAACATGCGCAGCAGGCGATGTCCGGGAATACTCCCAGATGTCGCCTGCTGGCGTTTGACGCCAACTCAGGACCCCAGCATCCGCATTGTGGTGGTGCGGAGCCGCATGGGTCAGTTCAACCTCAACGATGTCCCCCGGACGCGGTCGCCCGTTGGCCACCACCTCACCGGTGACACCAAAGTGCACCAACCGTGAATCCCGCGCTCGGCCACTCATACGGGCCGTGAGGTCATCCTTTTTGCCTTCACCTTCGGCCACGAGCAATTCCACACGCTGACCAACCAGCTTCTTGTTCTCATCCCACGCGACATCGTTGCCGAGCTTGACTAGCCGCTCGTAGCGATCTTGCACGATCTCGGCGGGGACTTGGTTTTCCATCGTTGCGGCAGGAGTACCCGGGCGCTGGGAGTATTGGAACGTAAAAGCATTGGCAAAGCGGGCTTGGCGCACCACCTCCATGGTGGCTCGGAAGTCTTCTTCGGTTTCGCCGGGAAAGCCGACGATGATGTCGGTGGTGATGGCCGCATCCGGCATCGCGGCGCGGACCTTGTCGATGATTCCTAGGTATTTGTCGCTGCGGTACGAACGACGCATGGACTTCAAAATCGCGTCTGATCCAGATTGCAGCGGCATGTGTAGCTGTGGCATCACGTTGTGCGTGCTGGCCATCGCGTCAATAACGTCGTCAGTGAAATCACGCGGGTGCGGTGAGGTAAAGCGCACGCGCTCCAGGCCCTCGATATCCCCACAAGCGCGCAACAACTTGCCAAAGGCCAGCGGATCACCAAACTCCACGCCATAGGCGTTGACGTTTTGTCCCAACAGGGTGATTTCAAGAACGCCTTGGTCCACCACTGCTTGGATCTCGGCCAACACATCGCCGGGACGGCGGTCCTTTTCTTGACCACGCAGGCTCGGAACGATGCAAAATGTGCAGGTGTTGTTGCACCCGACGCTGATCGACACCCACGCGGAATACACCGACTCACGACGAGCCGGCAGGGTCGAGGGAAATACTTCCAGCGACTCGTGGATCTCGACTTGGGCTTCTTCCATCGCGCGGGCTCGCTCAAGCAAGACCGGCAGGGACCCCATGTTGTGGGTACCAAAGACCACGTCGACCCACGGAGCCTTTTTGACGATCTCGCCTTGATCTTTTTGCGCCAAGCAACCACCGACAGCAATTTGCATATCCGGGTTGGCCTTCTTGGCCGGAACGAGCTGACCTAGGTTGCCATAGAGGCGGTTGTCCGCGTTCTCGCGAACCGCGCAGGTATTGAACACGACAACATCGGCCGTGACCGATTCGTCGGCGCGCACATACCCAGCATCTTCGAGTAGGCCTGAAAGCCGTTCGGAATCGTGCGTATTCATCTGGCACCCGTAGGTGCGCACTTCATAGGTACGAGACTTCACAGACCAAGGCTACGCAAGAAGGACCCCTGCGCACCCCCAGGCCCCAACAATGGCTACCGTGAATTACTGGGGTCAATATGACGCTAAGTCGGCACCTGGTGGCAATGCTTCATTGGCACGTACTAAAAAGCCTTGGAAAGCCTCTTGAATAAGTTTTGAGCAGCTAAATCCAGGAAATAACCAACGAGGCCGATGATGAACATGGCAGCCGCAAGACCATCGTAAGAAAGCTGATCGCGAGCATTGAGAACCATAAATCCAAGCCCAGAATCCACACCAAGCATTTCGGCGGGCACGATCACAATCCAACTCACGCCAAGTGCGAGCCGAACGCCAGTTAGCACGTGGGAACTAATGGCCGGAGCCACTACATGTCGCAATGTCTCCTGCTCGGTCGCACCGAGAGTTTTAGAAACCTTGACCCAATCTTTGGAGACATTTCGAACCCCATTTGCCGTTGATAGCGCGATGGGCCAAGTGGCAGCTAAAACAATAAGCGCGATAACAGGTAATGATCCAATACCAAGAAGAATCACTGCGATCGGTGCCCAAGCAAGTGGCGAGGTCATTCGCAAATACTGCACAATGATTGAGGTTGATCGCTCTACTAATGGTTTGGTGCCAAAAAGAAGTCCCAGCCCAACGCCGATAACAAAAGAAATAGCTAAACCAACCAAGAGTCGATACAAACTAACAAGAACAGATTGAGCTAAAAATCCAGTTGCCCAATACTCTTGAACTTTTCTGAGCGCATCTCCTGGACCCATTTCAGAAATAATTGGTGAACCATTTGCCACTACTTCGGTCAAAATCCACCAAATCAATACCGCTGAAAGAGTAGTAAGTGTCCTACTTAGGTTCTCAAACTTCATGCAGAAATTACTTCTGTTCTAGTCAAGTCCTTAGGAAGCTTAAACTTCTCCACCCCACCAAGTTTCTCAATCGCAGTTAGCGCTAAGCCATCCGCGACAACTTGCGAGTGTGCAGATTTAGGATCCAAGGAAGTGATCCATTTGCGATCAACGCCTGCCGAGAACTTAGTGACCTTGAGTTGTTTCACTAACTCTTCTGTGTAACTGGGGAACGGGTAAGGCTGAAAACTAATCCGCTCTGAGTTCCATTTTTCGTTCTTAATGATTGCGTCATACTCAGATCCGTATTCGGTTAAAGCTCTCGAGATGGCGGCTTCACCTTGTGGCAAGTACCCATCGGCCAATGTTTTGGCGGCTGCATTGCGATCATCGGCAATACTTAACTGCGCACTGGCAACTGAGTTAACTAAGCCTTGTGCAATCTCTGGTGAATCCTTCACCAATTCACCCCGGACAACAGTCACACAGCAAGCGTGCTCTTTCCAGACATCTCCAGTAAAGCGAAGGATCTTTCCATTCCCCTTGGTTTCAACTAAAGCGTTAAAAGGTTCGGCAACAATGAAACCCTGAATTGATTTCCCAGCTAGTGCGGCTGGCATTTCAGCCGGAGGCAAGTTTACTAATTTAACGGTCGATTCAGCAGCGCTAGCCTTTCCATCAAAAATTGCAATGAGATCATTGGCACGAAGCATCTGCTGAAGCACCACATTATGAATGGAGAACTCCAGAGGTATCGCAACAGTCTTTCCAGCAAGATCGGAAATTGAATTGATTTCTTTACTTACTGTGAGTGCGGAACCATTGGTGTGATTCCATGAAACTATTTTGATGTCTTGGTTCTTGCCAAATTTAAGATTCAAAGCCAAGGGCATGAGTAGGTGCACGACATCTACCTGACCGGCCAGAAATGCTTCGGTCAGAGCGGGCCAAGCTGGGAACTTCACTGGGGTATCAACGTTGA